>JABMPV010000078.1 GCA_013202595.1 bacterium | reverse complement strand
CCGGCAATGGCTACGGCAATGGCGATGGCCAACAACCACAGCAACTTCCCGTGCTTCATCGTTCTGTCTCCTGTCTGCCAAGCGTCTGGAGTACGCTTGATTCCTCGCCAGCCAACGGCGTGGCCGGCAAATGCAATAGATAGTCCATGAGCTGCGACGCCGCTTGGGGATTCTGCGTCTCGATGCGCGCACGAGCGCGCTCTATTCGCGGCGCGGCCAGCGGGTCCTGCATTTCTGTAAGGCGTTCAGCGGCGAGGAGCAACTCCTCGGCGTCGGATGGGCGATGGAGAATGCCGAGATCGCCACCGTCAGACCCCCCGGATAGGTTCGCTGGACGCCGGGGGCCGCATACAATGGCGGCCCAAAGACGGCGGCGACGAGACGACGGTGTTCGATGCCGTTCACCTCACACCGCTCCCCCATTCCAGGAGTGATTCCGTGACCAACGAAGCCCCACCCGCAGATAAGCAGGTGGAGATCGTCTCATCGGTTCGCATCAGGTTCGCCGGCGATTCCGGCGACGGCATGCAGCTGACGGGAACTCAATTCACCGAGGCGTCGGCCATCGTTCCCAACGACCTGTCGACCTTTCCCAACTACCCGGCCGAGATCAGGGCGCCAGCGGGGACCATCCCCGGCGTTTCGTCGTTCCAGATCCACATCGCCGACCACGACATCCTGACGCCGGGCGACAACCCCGACGTACTGGTCGTGATGAACCCTGCCGCCCTCCAGGCGAACATCGCCGACCTCATCCCGGGTGGGATGATCATCGCCAACGCCAATGCCTTCTCCGAGCGCAACCTGGCAAAGGCCGACTACGTGACCAACCCGCTCACGGATGGAAGCCTCGACACCTATCGACTGGTCACCGTCCCGATGGAGGACCTCACCAAGGAAGCCGTCAAGGAATCGGGCGTCAAGGGCAGGGCGATGCTCCGCTCCAAGAACTTCTTCGCACTCGGGCTGCTGGTGTGGATGTACAACCGGCCCAAGGAGCCGACCCTCAAGTGGAATGCCGAGAAGTTCGGCAAGATGCCCGAAGTCAAGGCGGCCAACGAACTGGCCTTCAGGGCCGGGTACAACTTCGGCATCACGACCGAGTTGTTCACCCACACCTATCAGGTCGAGGCCGCCACCGACCTCAAGAGGGGCGAGTACACCAACGTCACGGGCAACCAGTCGCTCGCATGGGGGCTGATCGCTGCTGCCGAGCAGGCGCGGCTCCCACTGTTCTACGGCTCATATCCCATCACCCCGGCGTCCGACATCCTCCACGAACTATCGAGGCACAAGAACTTCGGGGTCAGGACGTTCCAGGCCGAAGACGAGATCGCAGCCGTGGGCACCACGCTCGGCGCCGCATTCGGCGGCCACCTCGCTGCGACCGGCACCAGTGGCCCCGGGCTGGCACTCAAGAGTGAGACCATCAGCCTGGCGCTCATGACCGAGTTGCCGATGATCATCGTCAACGTGCAGCGGGGAGGTCCATCGACCGGTCTCCCGACCAAGACCGAGCAGTCCGATCTGTTGATCGCGGTGTTCGGCCGTCACGGCGAATCGCCGCTTCCCGTCATTGCCGCATCGTCGCCGTCGGATGCCTTCGAGTGTGCCATCGAGGCGGCCAGGATCGCACTCAAGTACATGACACCGGTGATCCTGCTCTCGGACGGCTACATCGCCAACAGCGCGGAACCATGGCGCCTGCCGGAATTGGATTCGCTCCCCGACATCTCGGTTCCGTTCACCACCGAGCCGAACGGTGAGGACGGCTCGTACCTGCCCTATCTCCGGAATGAGACCACCCTGGCCAGGCCATGGGCGGTTCCCGGGACACCGGGACTCGAGCACCGCGTGGGCGGCATCGAAAAGCATCACCTGACGGGCAACGTCAACTACCGGTCCGAGAACCACGAATTGATGACCCTGACCCGCGAGAACAAGATCGAGGGAATTGCGGCCGACATCGCCCCGATCGAGATCGATGGCGATGGCGACGGCGAAGTGCTCATCGTGGGCTGGGGATCGACGACGGCGTCGATCAGGGCAGGCGTCAGGCTGGCGAGAGCCGACGGGCATGCAGTGGATCGGATCCACCTGCGCCATCTCAACCCGTTCCCGCCCAACCTCGAGGAGATTCTCGGCAGATACGACAAGATCCTGATCCCCGAGTTGAACCGCGGCCAGTTGTGGCGGCTGCTCAGGATGGAGTATCTGACCAAAGCGACGTCGTACAGCAAAGTGCAGGGACAGCCCTTCAAGGGCAGTGAGATCCTGCAGAAGATCCTGGAGATGCTCTCGTCATGACCACGACCTACACACGACAGGACTTCCAGAGCGATCAGGAAGTCAGATGGTGCCCGGGCTGCGGCGACTACACGGTCCTCGCCTCCGTACAGGGCTTCATGGCCGACCTCGGTGTGAACAAAGAGAACATCGTGTTCATCTCCGGCATCGGCTGCTCGTCGCGCTTTCCCTACTACCTCAACACCTTCGGGATGCACAGCATCCACGGAAGGGCCCCGGCCGTCGCCAGCGGGTTGACCGTTTCCAATCCCGATCTCTCGGTATGGGTGGTGACCGGTGACGGCGACGCGCTGTCCATCGGCGGCAACCACTTCATCCACCTGCTGCGCCGCAACGTCAACCTTCAGTTGCTGCTCTTCAACAACCGCATCTATGGGCTGACCAAGGGCCAATACAGCCCGACCTCCGAAGAGGGCAAGAAGACCAAGTCCTCGCCGATGGGCTCGGTGGACCACCCCTTCGAACCCTGCGCGG
>JABMPV010000077.1 GCA_013202595.1 bacterium | reverse complement strand
GCCAGCGCGTGATGATCGCCATGGCGCTCGCCTGCAAGCCGAAGCTGCTCATCGCCGACGAGCCCACGACTGCGCTCGACGTCACGATTCAGGCACAGATCTTCGAACTCATCAACGAACTGGTCGAGGAGTCCGGCACAGGCGTCCTCTTCATCACTCATGACCTCGGGGCGATCGCTGAGATGTGTGATCGGGTGACAGTGCTGTACGGCGGCCAGGTGATGGAACAGGGCAGCCTGCGGGGCGTGTTCACCGAACCCCGGCACCCGTATACGAAGTTCCTGTTCGATGCAGTCGAGCGCGAGGTGGATCCCCGGATCGAGGAGAAGGGCGTCAACTTCGCGTTGATGGGCTGCCGGTTCGGGCACCGGTGCCCGGATGCCTACACCTCGTGCGCCGAGTTCCCCCCACTGGTCACCGTCGGCGAAGAGCATCGATCGGCGTGTTTCCTGCACACGAGGAGCGACAATGGCGCTTCTTGAGATCAGAGACCTTCACAAGACCTTTGGTCACGGGAAGTCCCTGGTGCCTGCGGTTCGGGGCGTGGACCTCGACCTCGAGGCCGGGGAGACCGTCGGCCTCGTCGGCGAGTCCGGGTGTGGGAAGACGACGCTCGGCCGCGTGGTGGTGGGCCTCAACGGCGCGACGTCGGGCGAGATCATCTTCGACGGGCAGTCGCTGGATGGGCACCTGTCCGAACCGGGTTTCCGTCGACGCATTCAGATGGTCTTCCAGCATCCCGCCCAGTCACTGAACCGACGGATGCGGGTGGCCAGGACCCTGTCCGAGCCGCTCCGACTGCTGACCGATGCAGACAAGGACGAGATAGAGCGCCGGGTGGACGAGGTGCTGCGCCTCGTCGGGTTGGGCCCCGACTACAAGGGGCGCACACCGCGCCAGATGTCGGGCGGACAGCAGCAGCGTATTGCCATCGCCAGGGCGCTGATGCCCGACCCCGACGTGTTGGTCCTCGACGAACCGACCTCCAGCCTGGACCAATCGGTTCGGGGACGGATCATCGCCCTCCTCAAGTCCATCCAGGACGACCGCGATGTCGCCTATCTGTTCATCAGCCACGACCTGTCGACCGTTCGGCGCATCGCCGACCGGGTGGCCGTGATGTATCTGGGGCGCATCGTCGAAGAGGCTCCGACAGAGCAGATCTTCGAGGATCCGCAGCATCCGTATACCAAGGCACTGCTGAGTGCCCTTCCGACCATGGACCTGGACAATCGCCAGGAGCGGATCACGCTCCCCGGCGAGACCCCCAGCCCTTCGGACCTCCCGACCGGCTGTTCGTTCCAGGATCGATGCCCGCTGGTACATGATCGCTGCCGTGTCGAACAGCCATTGCTGGCGTCGATCGGTGACCGACGCAGCGTGGAGTGTTTTGCGGTGGCCGGCGGTACCACCGAACCGGCCTGACCTGGCTCTCCCGTCAGAATGGACCACATGGCAGACACACCACCCGTCACGCTGCGCGAGATCACCGGTGACACCGTCAGATCGATCGTCGGACTCGAGGTCGCCGAACACCAGAGGGCGATGGTGGCGACCAACGGCCTGTCCATCTCCCAGGCCTACTTCGAGCCAAAGGGTTGGTTCCGCGGGGTCTATGCCGGCGACGAGCCTGTCGGGTTCGTGATGGTGCACGAGGACCCTGATGAGTCCGAGTACTTCCTCTGGCGCTTCATGATCGACCATCGCCACCAGGGCAACGGGTACGGTCGGAGGGCTCTGGAACTGGTGATCGAACGGGTGCGCACGCTGCCCAATGCCACGCGGCTCCTCACTTCGTATGTCCCGGGCCCCGGGTCGCCGGGCGACTTCTATCACCTGCTGGGTTTTGTCGACACCGGCGATGAAGACCACGGCGAACTACTCACGGCGCTCGACCTGGAGGGGTGAGCGGCAGAGAGGTTCATGGTCCGTCCGATCAGTGGTCCCGTCTGGTGTCTTCGATGAAGGCTCGCAGAGTCCGGGTGAAGGCTTCCGGTTGTTCGATGAACGGGTAGTGCCCGCTGTCGGGAATCACCGCGATTCGAGCGTCGGGAATGAGTTGGCCGGCCAGTTCGGGTGCCGCCGGCACGATGAAGTCTTCAGCCCCGTGCACGATCAGAGTGGGGCAGCGGATCTCGCCCAGGTCGTCTTGAACGGTCACATTCTGTTTGATGCGCCGCGCCGGAACGACGAACGGCTCACCGTGCCCGAGTCGGCGTACTTGATCACATGGCGTCCGAGAATTGAGGCCGCCGATGGGCGTCTCACCGTGGTCGGGGTGTTCGAGACCAAGGTCATCGAGCGAGACTCGGTGACGAGAGTTCGCATGGTCAAGACACAGAACAGGTTCGGTACCGGAACTGGCGTGTCGGTGATGATTGAGACGATCTCCGGTCAACACGTCGCTGGCTTCCTCTATGCATTCGGCCTCGGGCGAACGGAGTCACTCCAGGCCCCCTACCGCGGCGCAGAGCAGATCGCGGATTGGGCTGGGGTCAAGGTCGGGTGACTCACAGAGAGGGCTCGCAGCATCGTCCAGCGGTTCTGCTGATTCCGCTGTCAACGCGGCCGGACTGGATGCCACGGAGTACCCAACTCCGCCTCATCGGCGAACCGGTTCTGATGGGCGACAGCTATATCACCGAATCCTCGGGGCCCCTGTCAGGAGTTCGCTTCTGTCGACTACGCCTCCGGCCGATCCAACGAACTGGATATCGCATATACGAGTTGACAGTTGATATACAGTTCGGGTTACACTCTGAACTGTATAGCGCATACGGCTGTTTGATAGTTGATATACAGCTGAGGAGGAGACAGCATGCCGAGGGTGCCACTTCGAGCTCCTACCTTGGAGCAGGCATTCGACATCTTCTCCGTGATGCCGGCCTCGGAGCTTGCGCGCCTGTTCCAGACCGCCGAGGCCGAACCCGGCGGGAAGTACCGGCATTGGCACACATTCAGAAACCTGACCATGCCAGACGGCTTCAGTGCAGAGCAGATGTGGGCCGGCGTCAAGTTCCAAAGGGAGCCACTGTCGAGGCCGCTCGGCGACCTGGTCGACCTCGAGGAAACTCCCTTCAAGTACGCCCGCAGCGACGGCCTGCTGGAACGTCTTCACAACCTCGATCAGCTCATCGCTGGTCATGTGGGAGTTGCCACCGATCCCTGGCCAACCGAGCAGCGGGAACGGTACATCGTCCGCAACTTCATCGAGGAGGCGATCGCCTCGAGCCAGCTCGAAGGTGCCTCGACGACCCGTATAGAGGCCAAGGAGATGATCCGCCACAACCGCGAGCCGACCGACAGAGCCGAGCGGATGATCCTCAACAACTACCGGGCGATCCTCCGAATCGCGGAGACCAAGGAGGAGCCGATCACGCCTGAGCTCATACTGGAGCTTCACTCGATTCTTACCGATGGGACCCTCGACAATCCGGATGCGGTCGGCCGGTTCCAGACCCCCGACGACGGGCGGATAGTCGTTGGCGGGAGCCAGTCGCTCGAACCGGAGTACAGACCGCCACCTGCCGAGGCGATCCCCGCCCTCATCGACAGCCTGTGCCAATTCGCCAACGAAGAGGCTGGCCCCCCATGGATCCACCCCCTCGTGCGAGCTGTGGCCCTGCACTTCATGCTCGGTTGGATCCACCCCTTTGAGGACGGCAACGGACGAGTCGCTCGAGCCCTCTTCTATTGGGCCGCCATGAAGGCCGACTACTGGATACTGGAGTACTTGTCGATCTCCAAGATCCTGCTCCGCGCGCCGGGTCAGTACGCAATGTCCTTCCTTGAGACGGAGACGGACCAGAACGACGTCACATACTTCATCCTCTACCAACTTGACGCGATCCAGCGGGCAGTGAATCAGCTGTTCGAGTACGCCAGGCGACAAGCGGACAGGACCCGCCAGATCAGGGGCGCCCTGAAAGATCTCGACCTGAACCACCGTCAGGAGGCCCTCCTCGGACACGCCCTCATCCACCCGGACGCGCAGTACACCTTCTACAGCCACGCCGCAGCTCACCGGGTCGTCCGACTCACCGCCAGGAGTGACATCCTTGAACTGGAGGGAATCGGACTACTAGTGCGGTCAGGCAAGGTCGGTCGCGCCGATGCCTTCATCCCCTCCGCGGAGATTCACGACCTGATCGAGGAGTTGACGCACGGGTCGTGAGCCCGGTTGTGACGAGAAGGTCCGAGAGAGGCGACACCCGAGCGCCATCCCATAGATTGCCCCACCAGCAATCCGAGAGGCATCCGCAAAGGATCCTCCGCACCCCTAATGGGGGTGGAAGCCCCCTGCTCGCCTGTCAGTCGGCGAGCGTCTGCCTTGCCCGGTGCTCGAAGATCGATCCGGGGGTGGGTCGATGCTACGGGACCGGTTCGGGGGCTTCGGTGAGTATCCGGAACCCGGTGATCACGAGGTTCCACTCTTCATCCACCGACCCCGGGATGTCGAATTGCAGTCGGGCGGGGAACCCTCGCTCCGGGTCGTAGATTGCCGTCATCCATTTGGCAGGCTCCGACTCGACTATTTCGAACACTCGCTCCATCGGACCCAGGGGACTCTCGTCGGGATGGCTCCAGAACCCGGGAGATTGGTCGGACAGGGGTGAGTAGGTGATCTGTCCGTCCCAGACATCGACCTGCCAGCCTCGGTCGATACTCCAACTGGATGCCCTTCTGACGTGGTAGGAGTACCTCGACAGGTCGTGTGAGTCCCAGAGTCGTCGTGCCGACTCCATCATTCGGAGCGGGTCCTCGCACGGAGCGGCTTCTGTCGGTGCCGGAGGTGTCCCCGGGCGCTCCTCCAGGATCAGTTCATTGCCGAGCCGGGCACCGGTCGGCTCGAGTGCAGCCATGAAGTCATCCAGCGACCGGACTCCGATTACGACGCGATTCAGCGGTTCGTCGATACGAATGGAGGTGGGCAGTGGGAAGCACCAGCGCTGCGTGACCTTCTGTAGTCGAGAGAGGCTGGTCTCGAGTTGCTCCAGTGTGAAACTCACCTGTCGAACCTCGATGAGGCCGGCGAGTGGTGTGCCGGCAACATGAGTATCCACGTAGTCTGATGCGCGCTGAGTACGCCCCCTACGAGCCACCACCAGGCGCCACTCCTCCGACGTCTCCTCGACCCACATGCCGGCGTATCCACTCGTGCGAAGATTGAACCACTTCTCGAAGGCGGTCTCTTCGAGAAGGGCGACGAGTTGATTGCGTCGTTCGGCCTCCTCGACGGAGATCCCCAGGTCATTGGCGTACTGAAGCGGATCTTTGACCTCAGGGCGTGTCAAGACGGTGGTCGACGTAGTTGAGGCAGGCGAGGAGGTCGCAGTGGATGGAGGTGGGGAGGCGCCGTCGCCGCCATCACAAGCGGCGGTGAGCAGCAACAGGAGTAGGACGATCGCCGCGGAATAGCGCGTGCTCACCACATGAACGGTAGTGATGCCCTCATTTAGGGGTGAGGTCGGGAAGGGTCTGTTTGGCCCTGTGCTCGAAGATGAGCGACGTCTCGATGTGAGCCACCTCGGGGAGTGTCGTGAAGCCGCTCACCGCCAGGGTCCTGAGGTGGTCTGCGTCCCGCACCGCCACATGGACGAGGAAGTCGTTGGCACCGGTGACGTGGAAGATGCCCATCACCTCGTGCATCGATGCTGCATGGGCTCTGAATGCGTCCACCTCTGCCTCGGAGTGGCGCCGGAGGCGGATGGCGAGCATGGCCTGGATGCCGATGCCGAGCACCGACGGGTCGACGTCGGCATGGAACCCCCGGAACACCCCGGATCTCTGCAGGCGCTGCAGCCTCTCGGAGAGAGTGGAGGCGGCGACACCCACCTCGGCTGCGATCGAGCGATTGGAGCGCCGCGCATCGTTCATCAAGATGCGGACGATGTCGCGATCTATTCGGTCCAGATCCATGGGGGACCTCTCCTGGCGAATGTTGTTCGGAATCGATGGTATCAGTCGACCCTTTAGGGCATGATTCGTGGGAATTGCAGGGGAGAGTGCGGTTCTGAGGCTTGTCGGGCGATGGATCGTCGCCTGGGGTACCGTTGAAGTAGGAGAGGAGTCCTCATGGTGGAGAAGCGCAGCTGGGCCGAGCCGTGGAAGATCAAGATGGTCGAGCCCATCAAGATGACGTCGCGCGAAGAGCGCGAGCGTGCCATCCGTGAGGCCGGCTACAACACCTTCCTCCTTCAGTCAGAAGACGTGTACATCGACCTCCTCACCGACTCGGGTACCTCGGCGATGTCGGAGAACCAGTGGGCGGGCCTCATGTACGGCGACGAGGCCTACGCCGGATCACGGTCCTTCAAGAATCTGGTCTCGGCCGTCCATGATGTCTACGGGTACGAGGAACTCATCCCCACTCACCAGGGCCGGGGAGCCGAACACATCCTCAGCCAGATCCTGATCTCACCCGGCGACTACGTCCCGGGGAACATGTACTTCACGACCACCAGGTACCACCAGGAGTTCGCCGGCGGCACGTTCGTCGACGTGATCGTCGACGAAGCCCACCGGCCCGACAGCATCGAGCCATTCAAGGGCAACATCGATCTGGACAAGCTGGCGGCAGTGGTCGACACCCATGGGGCCGACAAGGTGCCGTATGTGTCGTTCGAGACCAACGTCAACATGGCGGGCGGTCAACCGGTGTCGATGGCCAACCTGCGTGAGGTGTACGAGTACTGCTCGGCGCGCGGGATCCTCGTGATGCTCGATGCGACCAGGGCCCTCGAAAACGCCTACTTCATCCAGCAGCGCGAAGGCGGGTACCTCGACAAGTCGATCGCCGAGATCCTGCGGGAGATCACCTCCTACAGCGACGGGGCCACCGTCTCGTCCAAGAAGGACAACCTGGTCAACATCGGCGGCTTCCTCGCCGTGCGCGACCCGGAGATCGCACGCAAGGCCCGGGCCATGCTCGTGGTCTTCGAGGGGCTCCACACCTACGGCGGCATGTCCGGCCGTGACATGGAGGCTCTTGCCAGAGGAATCCGCGAGATGGTCGCCTCGGATGATCACGTCAGGGCCAGGGTCGGCCAGGTCGAGTACCTGGGCAACGCCCTCATCAAGGCCGGCGTGCCCATCGTCAAGCCGGTCGGCGGACACGGAATCTTTCTCGACGCAGCCAGCATCCTGCCCCACATCCCGATGGAGCACTTCCCGGCCCAGTCGCTCGCCGCCGCTCTCTACGTCGATTCAGGCGTGCGGGCGATGGAGCGAGGCATCGTCTCGGCGGGGCGCGACCCGGAGACGGGTGAGCATCGTGTGCCGAAGCTGGAACTGGTCCGGCTCACCATTCCGAGGCGGGTGTACACCCAGGCTCATATGGACGTCACGGCCGAGTCCGTGATGTCGCTGTGCGAGCGGCCCGAGCAGGTGGGCGGCCTTCGCTTCACCTACGAGCCAGAGGTATTGCGGTTCTTCCAGGCCACCTTCGAGCCGATCGTCTGATCGGACGACAGATCATGGATGGGGCGGGTGGTCCCCTTCATACACCCGCCCCATCTCATGATCAATCAGGTCGGTGAGATGGGGACGAGCGACTTCGGGCGCTCCAAATCGAAGTGATCGAGGGGGCCGGCCGCGACGCGCTAGCCCATGACGGCCTGGATCTCCTCGGGGTCGAGGTAGACCTTCACCTGGCTGATCAGGCCGTCGCGCAGTTCGATCACCTCGGTGAACTCAACGGCGTAGGTGTCGCCGGACGGAGTGGTTCCCGTGCTGCGGAACTCGGCGATGGCCACGCCTTCGCCGCCGATGAGTGAGAGGATCTCCATCTGCTCGTTGGGCAGCGTGCGGTGGAGTTCCTCCACGTGCCCCTTGATCTCAGCGAGGCCTTCCTGCCAGTCGCCGAGGGCGCTCCAGTAGCGCGCATCCGGGTGGTAGAGCGCGGCGATCGCGTCGGCATCCTTGGCGTTGTACGCAGCGACGATCTGTTCGACTATCGCCCTGGCCTCATCTCGAGCCGTGCTCAATCTGCACCTCCGATATACGTTCTCTCTGCGAACTTAGTATTCACAGACACATCAGGCAGGAGAAGCCCATGGGCAGCAGTGGATCGATCGGTCTCGTAATGGGCAGCGCAGTCCCGCCGGACCGCCTGGTTTCCGGAGCCAGGATTGCCGAAGCGAGCGGTTTCGACGAACTGTGGCTCGCCGAGGACTACTTCTTCACCGGCGGGATCTCGGCTGCGGCGATGGCGCTGTCGGCCACCGAGCGCATCAGGGTCGGTCTCGGGATCGTGTCTGCCGTCGTCAGGCATCCCGCGGTCCTCGCCATGGAGATCTCCACGATCAGCGCAGTCCACCCCGGGCGACTGACTGCCGGGATCGGATTGGGTGTGCCCGGGTGGATCAAGCAGATGGGACTGTTCCCGCCCTCGGCACTCGCCGCCATGCGTGAGTCGGTGACGTCGGTGCGCCGCCTGCTCGCCGGCGAGGAGTTGACGGAGGAAGGGAAGGTCTTCTCCTTCGACGCCGTGAAACTGACCTACCCCGAGACCTCTGCGACGCCGGTTCACATGGGTGTGTCGGGGCCGAACATGCTCACCCTGTCCGGTGAAGTGGCCG
>JABMPV010000076.1 GCA_013202595.1 bacterium | reverse complement strand
GAACATCGATGGGTACCTGCGCTCGGGATCGATGTTCCCGCCTGCCGCCAGGTCCATCCCGCCCTGCAGCATGGAGCCGAGGTCGGTGATGATGTCTCCGAACAGGTTGGACGCTACGACGACATCGAAGTACTCGGGGTTCTTGACGAACCACATGGTGATGGCATCGACGATGGCCATGTCCGTCTGGATGTCGGGATAGTCGGCGGCCACGATGTCGTAGACCTTGTCCCAGAAGACCATCGAGTAGTTGAGGGCGTTCGACTTGGTGCAGTTGGTCACCCTGCCGACCGTGTCCCCACTGCCCAGTTTCTTGCGGTCCCTGGCGAGGTCGAATCCGTAGCGGATGACCCGCTCGCATCCCTTGCGGGTGAACACGCCGGTCTGGATCGCGAAGCCATCCTCGCTGTCGGGCTTGAAGAACCCGCCCTGGCGGGAGTACTCGCCCTCGGTGTTCTCCCTGATGACCACCATGTCCACGGTCTCAGGTGTCGCGGTGCGAATGGGTGTGTCGACGCCGGGGTAGAGGCGGATGGGTCGCAGGTTGACGTACTGATCGAACCCGCGCCGGATGGTGAGCAGCATGGTGAGGGAGACATCGTCCGCCACCTTGTTGGCGTCACCGATGCATCCGAGGAAGATGGCGTCGAAGCCGGAGAGGGTCTCGAGTGCATCCCCGGGCATCATCTCGCCCTGGGCGAGGTACCGGTCGCACGACCAGTCGAACCACCGGGTCTCCACGCCGAATCCGAACCGCTCGCCCGCGGCGTCGAGCACGCGTACGGCCTCTGTCGAAATCTCGTCACCAACCCCGTCACCGGGGATAACTGCCACTCGGTAATCGGCCATCGGTCAACTCCTGTCTCGTGTCGGTGCCCTCCCGGGCCGCCAACGTTGCGTTCTGTTGTCAGGCGGTCGTCAGGACCGCAGCCACCACCTGATCGGCGGAGGGGATCGCCAGGTCCTCGATCTCTGCGGCTGCAGGCAGCGGGATGTGCGGGGTCGTCACCCGGACGATCGGGCCGTCGAGATCCCACATGGCCTCCTCGGCCACGATCGATGAGATCTCGGCCCCCCAGCCACACAGCCTGGGGTTCTCCTCGACCGTGATCAGGCGCCCCGTGCGGGTGACCGACTCGAGCAGGGTCGCCGTGTCGAGCGGCACCAGGCTCCTGAGGTCGATCACCTCGGCCGACACGCCTTGCTCGGCCAGGGTCTCGGCCGCCTCGAGAGCCACGGGCACCATGGCCGCCAGCGCGACGATCGTCACGTCCGAACCCCTTCTCGGCACCGTCGCCACACCGAGGCGTTCGACGATCTCACCCTCGGGGACGTCCTGTTTGGTGGCGAACAGTTTCTTGTGCTCGAACACCACGACCGGGTCGGGGTCCCGGATGGCTGCCGCCATCAGACCGACCATGTCGAAGGGAGTGGAGGGAGCGAGCACCTTGAGGCCCGGCACGGCCATGGCCCAGTTCTCGAGGCTCTGGGAGTGCTGTCCGCCGAAGCGGGTGCCCCCTCCGTTGGCGCAGCGCAGCACCAGCGGCAGCGAGATCTGACCGTCGGTCATATAGCGGGTCTTGGCGATCTGATTGGCGACGATGTCCCAGCACACTGCGAGGAAGTCGCTGAACATCAGTTCGCCGATGGGGATGAGGCCGTTCATGGCCGCACCCATCACGGCTCCGGTGATGGCTTGCTCGGAGATCGGCGTGTCGAACACGCGGGTCGGCCCGAACCGGTCGTACAGGCCCTCGGTGGTCTTGAACACGCCGCCTGCCTTGGCGACGTCCTCACCGAGCAGCACGACCCGCTCGTCACGCTCCATCTCCTGGGCGATGCCTCTGGCAACTGCAGCCCTGTAGGTCAGTTGCGCCATGATGAACCTCCATCGGCCCAGACCTCGGTCATCAGCACCCCGGGGTCCGGTGGGGGAGCGGCGCGGGTCTGCTCGGTCGTTGCGTCGATTTCTGCGAGGGCCTCTGCCTCGATCTGATCGAGGTCGATGGGTGCGAGCCCCATGCCCTCGAGGCGGCGCCGGTAGAGCGGGATCGGGTCTCGTGCCATCCATGCCGCCACCTCGTCGTCGGGGCGGTATTTGCCCGGATCGGCCCTGGAGTGGCCCTTGTGGCGATACGTCAGGGCCTCGACCAGGGAGGGGCCCTCGCCGCGCCGGGCACGCTCGATGGTGTTGCCGGCCATCTCGAAGACGGCATCGGCGTCGTTGCCGTCGACGATCAGCGACTCCAGGCCGTAGGCGGACGCCCGATCGGCTGCTGGATGATCGACGGGAATGACGTCGGAGATGGCCGTGTACTCCATGTAGAGGTTGTTCTCGCACACGAACACGACGGGGAGGTCCCAGATGGCGGCCATGTTGATGGCCTCGTGGAAGGCGCCGATGTTGGTCGTGCCGTCGCCGAAGAAGCAGACCGATACCTGGCCAGAGCCGCGCAGTTGTGACGCCCATG
>JABMPV010000075.1 GCA_013202595.1 bacterium | reverse complement strand
CCGTAGTAGAGCCGAGTTGTGGCAGGCCATCGAGGCGCTCGCCGGAGCGGGGACCGCCATCGTGCTCACCACCCAGTATCTCGAGGAGGCAGATCGACTGGCAGACGAGATCGTCATGATCGATCGCGGAATCGCAGTGGCGTCGGGCACGCCCGGGCAACTCAAGAAGGACCTGGAGCAGGAGGTGCTCGAAATCCATGTCGACGGCCCTGAAGCCGTGGCCCGGGCCGTTGCCGTCATCGGCGAGACACGGGAGGTGGCGGCCGACCCCGGACAGCGCCTCGTGCGCGTCAAGGCCGACCAGGGCGCTCGCGGCTCGCTCGCCACGCTCAGGATGCTGGAGGATGCCGGTATCGAGATCGCCGACTTCCAACTCAGGAGCCCGACGCTCGATGACGTCTTCCTGACACTCACCGATCCGAATGCTGTGCAGGTGCCGCGATGACCGCACTCGCCCCGACACTCCCCAGGAGCCGGACGCTGGGCGGCCGGCTGTCCTGGGCTCTCCAGGACACGGCAACCATCACATGGCGCGACATGATCAGGACGGCACGCCAGCCCGAGATGCTGTTCTTCGCAGTCATCATGGGTGTGTTCTTCCTGGTCTTGTTCAACTACGTCTTCGGTGGGGCCATCGGCGCCGGGACCGGAGTCGACTACATCCAGTACCTGGTCCCCGGCGTTCTGGTGATCACCGCGCTGCAGGGGGCGCAGCAGACGGGCACAGGACTGGCGACCGATCTCACCGAAGGTGTCGTCAGCCGGTTCCGTTCGCTGCCGATGAACCAGACGGCGGTGGTCGCCGGACGCACCATCGCCGACAGTGCCAGGAATCTGGCAGGAGCGATCCTCGTCGCGCTCGTCGGCATGGCGATGGGGTTCCGATTCGCTTCGCTCGGCGGAGCGCTCGCCGCCATCGCACTGACCGCCGCCGTTGGCTACGGGTTCTCATGGATGGCTGCCGCAATTGCGGCAAAGGTACGGAGCCCCGAGATGGTGGGGATGCTGACGATGTTCTGGCTGTTCCCCCTGATGCTGGCCAGTAGCGCATTCGCCCCGATCGAATCCATGCCCGGATGGCTGCAGCCCTTCGCAGAGCATCAGCCGATCTCAGTGGCATCCGATGCGGTGCGAGCCCTCACATCCGGCGCACCGGCCGGATCCGATGTGGTCTATGCGGTCGTCTGGATCATCGGAATGCTGCTCGTCTTCGTCCCCCTGTCGACCCGGCTCTACGCCAAAGCATCATGACGACGCACGAGCGCATCGTCTCAGCCGCTCTCCGTCTCATCGGAGAGCGGGGCATGGCGGGGGCGACGATGAGCTCCGTCGCAGAAGAGGCCGGCGTCTCCCGTCAGACCGTCTACAACCACTTCCCGGATGTCGATGCCATGGTTGTGGCGGCAGTCACCCGACACGAAGGGGAGACCGCAGCGCACATTGCACAGGTCATGAAGTCGGCGTCGGATCCGACAACCCGGCTGGAATTGATGATTCGCCACGGATTGGCCGTGGCCGGTCATCAAGGCACCCTGTCGCTCGCAGGGATATCCCCCGAGGCGAAGGCCGAGCTCGATCGGCATCGAATCGACCATGTCGAAGCCATCGCAGGGGTCCTCGGGGACGGCATGGTGACCGGCGTGTTTCGGGACGATCTCGACATCATGGCGACCGCTGAACTCGTCCAGCGCCTGATCGTGGGAGGCACAGGGAGCAACGACCCCGTTCTGGCGGACGCCGCGGTGCACCTGGTGACCAAAGGCGTGCTGACCCAGCGCCCGTAGGCACCGCTACTCGCCCGCAGCTCGACGGTAGAAAGCCACGAGATCATCTGCCGGCCAGACGAAGCGCCGGCGCATCATCGGCACTTGCGCCTCGGCGACGCCCCTGCGTACGACGGCCTCGCCGAGAGCGGCACCGGTGGCACCGGCGTCTCCCGGCGGCACCAACCACACTGCCGCGAGGCCGTCCACGGCCTCGCGCGTGCCGGGGAGATCGGACGCGACCACCGTCACGCCCATGGCGAGATACTCGATCACCTTGGTGGGCAGGGAGTGGCGGTAGTTGGGGATATCGGCGAGCAGCGACAGTCCCGTCGAGGCACCTGCCACGATCTCCATCGCTTCGCGGTGCGGCAGTTGACCCTCCAATTGCAGGTCGACACCCAAACCCTGGGCCCGCTCCCACATTCGGGCGGCGAGACCGTCCGACACCCGTCCGATGATCCGAAGAGAACGCCCACTCGGCATGGCAGAAGCGGCATCGATCATGTCGAGTGCGCCGCGCTGCTCGGTGATATCGCCTACATAGACCAGATACGCGCCGTCGCCTGCAACCGGTGGAAGCGCCCCGGCATTGGGGTAGTTGGCGAAGACGGGATGGTCGTCCTTGAACAGCCGGCTGTACCCGGGTTCGGCGAGTGTGACGATGCAGAAGCGCTCGGCGAGCCGCAGCGTCCGCTGTGCCATCCAGGCCACCGGCCGTCGCAGGAGCCGGGGGACCCACTCCTTGGTCAGGATCTGGCCCGGCACATCCTCATGGACGTCCACCACCACGGGCACCTGCCTGATGAGCCGGGCAAGGAGCCCGGCAGGGATCAGTTCGGGATCGTGGAGGGAGACGACGTCGACATCGCGCTGCAGCATCTGCCGGAGAGCGCCGAGCCAGCGGCGGGCCCGTCCGCCCGGCAGCGGCACCCACTCGTGGTCTCCGGAGCGCGACGGCCCGGGCTCGCGAGTGGCGAAGCGAACGTCGAAGGCAGATGCGAGAGTGCCGACGGTTCTCTCCCGAACACGCGGATCATCGGGACGGTGGACGGTGGAGACGACCAGCGCTCTCACAGCGCAACGACGTTGTCGGCCGCGATCCCGCGACGGAAGTAGGCGCCGCGGGCATCGAAGACCACCGGCACAGCGGCGGCGAGCGCTTCGTAATCCACTGCGTCGTGGTCGGTCAGCACAGCGGCCAGGGCGAACCCATCCAACTGATCGGGCCCGACCGGGGTGAACCCGTATCCACGCACCCGGTCGTCGGCCACCAGCGGATCGAGCACCGACACCTTTGCGCCGCGCTCGACGAGCACCTGGAGCGTGTCGACCGAAGGCGACTCACGATCATCCGCGACATTGGGTTTGAACGCCACGCCGACGCCGAGAACCTCTGTGCCGAACACCGGCAGACCCCTGCGATTCAGCAGGTCGGCGATTCGATCCGCCGTGTATGACGGCATGCGGGTGTTCACCTGCTCGGCGAGGTCGATGAACCTGGTTGCAAAGCCCGCCTCCTTGGCACGCCAGGCCAGGTATTGAGGGTCGAGGGGGATGCAATGCCCGCCGACTCCCGGCCCGGGGTAGAAGGCCTGGAACCCGAACGGCTTGGTGGCTGCCGCACCGATGACCTCCCAGATGTCGATATCCAGTTCGGTCGCCAGTTGCGCCATCTCGTTGACCAGGCCGATATTGACCGCCCTGTAGGTGTTCTCGAGCAGCTTGGTCATCTCGGCCGAACGCGACGTGGACACCAGGTGAACCGAGTCGACCAGCCGTCCGTAGGCAGCGGCCGCGACCCTCCCCGACTCCAGAGTGACGCCTCCGACGACCTTCGGGATCGAGCCGAGCGGGCGCTTGTTGCCCGGGTCGACCCGCTCGGGTGAGAAAGCGACAAACACGTTCTCATCGAGAGTCAGGCCACCGGACACGGCGGCCGGGGCGATGACGTCCTCCGTGGTGCCCGGATAGGTCGTCGACTCGAGCGAGATCATCATCCCCGGGCCCACGACACGAGAGACGGTGCCGGCTGCCGCTTCGATGAACGACATGTCCGGCTGGCGGTGACGGTTGAGCGGGCTGGGAACACAGATGAACAGCGCGTCGGCTTCGGACAGACGTGATTCGTCCGAGGTCAGTTCGAGGCCGTTGGCCAGGGCCTCGAGCAGATCGGCATCCGACACGTCCTCGACGGGTGAGTTTCCTGCCTGGAGCCGGGCCACTGCATCGGGTGAGACATCGAAGCCAATGGCGCGCAACCCACGCTGAACGGCGTTGACTGCAAGGGGCAATCCGACGTACCCCAGGCCCACGACACCTGCGGTCCACTGTTCGGTCTCGAAGAAGGTTGCGCGGTCGGCCAAGGACACCTCCGGGGATCCCCGCGAGTCTATCGGCACCAGTGGCCCCCCTTGATGCCACAATGATCGCCCGATGCCCCATCTCGTCGCACCCGAGAACGACTACCGGGCCCTCACCGCCAAAGATCCGGGCCCGCCCCGGCTGCGGGTCTGCGTGATCATCCCCGTCTACGAACGCGTCGCGCTCCTTCGCAGGACGCTCGCCGGGCTCGCAGCTCAGGAGGGCTACCCCCTCGAATTGGTCGAGGTGGTGGTCGCAGACGACGGATCCACCGAGGACGTCGGCGGTGCGGCTGCCGACTTCGCCGACCGCCTCGACATCCATGTCGTCCGGCGCGAACGCGATGGGTACGGTGCCGCCGCCGCACGAAACCTCGGCCTGGCCGCCACCACGGCCGACGTGGTCCTGTTCCTCGACGCCGACTGCCTGCCCGTCCGATCGCTCCTGGCAGCCCACATGAGGTGGCACCATCGCTCGGAGGACGTCGTGGTGGTCGGCTCGCGCCATCACACAGACAGCACACTGCTCACAGAGGCCACCCTCTCGTCTGGTGCCATCGACTTCCCCGAGGCGCAAGCCGGTGACACCGATGATTGGCGCCGAACCCTCTACCGCAGGACCAATCACCTGGTGCATGGCACCGAGGCGTATCGCGCAGTCCTCTCGGGCAACGTCTCGATCGCCCGGCGCCGGGTCGAGTCGATTGGCGGCTTCAGCCAACAGTTCACTCGATGGGGCGGCGAGGACACCGAGATGGGATGGAGGCTGTGGCAGACCGGCCTCTACATCGTGCCCGAGAACGAGGCGGCGATCCTGCACCAGGGCCAGGAGGACGGCGATCGTTCCTGGCGCGAAGTCGATCGTCAGGCCAACACATCGGTGCTCGAATCCCTGATCCCCCACCGCTTCTACCGCAAGGACCTCACCAAGCACATCGATGGCGTTCCAAAGGTGTCATGGGTGGTGACGACCCCCGCGGGCCCCAGGGTCACCGAACTCATAGATCAGATGAGTGCACAGCGAGTGGCCGATTGGGATGCCCGCTTCCCACTCGACCATCCACCCGAATCGCCCAGGGTCAAGGAACTGCCCGATGCCGCCGGGTCGGACGCACACCGCGTGCTGCGGGCGATCGCCCAGACGGGGAGCGAATACGTCGCATTGGTCTCGGGTGCCGCAGGTCTGGATCCACTGTTGTTGGACAGGGCAGTCAGAGCGCTCGACAGGGCGCAGCGAGCGTCGATCGCCGTGGTGGGCATCGACGGTGAGGAGGCGTCCGCCGCATGGACCGCATCGGGGCTTCCGCCGTTTGCGCTGGTTCGGCGCCGCGAGTTCGCCAAGGTGCTCCATGAGCAGGCAGACCTCGAGTCAGCGTGGTCGTCGGTTCGCTCCATCTCCAGGGCCCTCGTCGTCGACGAGACACTCATCACGCTGCCCGACCCTGCAGCGACCGTCCCCCGATCGGTCACTCCAACTGTCTCTACCCGCACCAGGGCCGCCGAGGCTGCGAGGACCGGAGGCCGCATCAGGCAGGCGATCTACCGAATGGCCCGCTCGATGCTCAGGCGTCGGAACCCTAAAGCCGACGGCCTCCCCTTGATCGCCCATCTCGGCGACGAGCGCTCGCTCGCCGCTCTCGCCACCCAGGCACCGTGGGCGAAGATGGTCGGCGGCGGCACCATCCAGGGGATCGTCATCGGCGGCGGCGCCGTCATCGACGCAGACCTCGCCGAACGGGTGGCATTCCTCGACACCCCGCGCGTAGAACGGGCCGTGGCAGGGGCGATACTCGGGCCGGAGCCATCCGAATGGCTGGATCTGCTCGGGACCTGTGTCGCCGTAGGCCTCGCCACCAGCGAGGATGTGGCCGTCGCTCGATCACTGGGAATCGATGCGATCGTCATGGGGCATCCCGCCGACGGCGACAATGCCGCAGCACTCATCCTGGCCGCCCTCGAGGAAGGCATCGCGTGAACATCTGCATGTTCGTCAAGAACTCCTTCGAGTACGACGCTCGCGTCACCAAGGAGGCCAAGTCTCTGATCGCAGCCGGGTATCACGTCACGGTGATCGCCATCCACATCCCGAGCAAGACCGAGGAGCGTGAGACCACCGCCGACGGCATCGATGTGATCAGGGTGAGTCGCCTCTCATTCGGCATGAGGATGGCTCAGCAAGCAAACGCCAAGTTCGTCGTCGGTGTCGAGGAACGCCATGCCCGTCTCAGCGGTGCGGAAGTGGACGAGGGCCGGGTCAAGAAGTACACGGAGATCCTGCCTGCCTCGACTGCAACCCCGGGGGACGACCCCACCGCAGGCATCGAGCGTCGTAGGCCCGTCACCGCCCCGCCCGCCCCGCCATCCGGCTTCAAGGCAGTGTGGGTGAAGATCTCGACATCGATGCTGCGAGTGATCTCACAGATCACCCGGTGGGGTTTTCGACTCGCCAAGGCTGTCTTCATCTGGCCGCTGCGGGCACTCAAGACGCTCGCCATCAACCGCCGGATGGTCGCAGAAGGCCTCGACACCGGGGCCGAGGTCTGGCACAGCCACGATCTCAACACCCTTTGGGTCGGCAACCGCTGCAAGCGCAAGCGACCCGGCACCCGCCTGGTCTACGACAGCCACGAACTGGCGACGCAGCGGAGTCGGATGAAGGGACTGCGCCGCGCTTGGGCGTCATGGAACGAGCGGCGCGGACTGCGCGGCATCGATGTGCTCATCATGACCACCCGTTCACGGGCCCAGTACATGGTGGACCGATACGGGATCGAGTTCCCGCCGCTCATTCGCAACGTTCCCGAGATGATGGCCATCGAGGAGGACTGGGACCTCCACGAACGGCTCGACATCCCCGGGGACCAGCGGATCCTGCTGTACCAGGGGTCCATCCAGGAGTACCGGGGCATCGAGGAAGCCATCGAGGCGACCACCATGCTCGACGACTGCGTCCTCGTGGTCATCGGGTACGGCTATCACCGCCCGACACTCGAGAAGATGGTCGAGGACCGGAAACTCACAGACACGGTCAAGTTCTTCGGACCCATCCCCAACGACGAGTTGCTCTGGTACACCACCAGCGCCGACGTCGGACTGTGCATCATCGTCGGCGAATCGCTGTCGTACCGCTGGTCGCTGCCCAACAAACTGTTCGAGTACATGATGGCCGGAGTGCCGATCGTCGCCTCCGACTACGAGGAGATGGGCAGGGTCGTCACCGAGGAGGGAGTGGGCACCGTCTGTGACCCGACCGATCCGGCCGACGTCGCCAGAGCCGCCAGGGAGATCGTCGACGATCCCGAAGCGATCGCCCGCTTCCGCAGCGCCACCCGCACTGCCATAACCCGATACAACTGGGGTGTGGAGGAGCAGGTCCTGCTGAAGATCTACCAGGGCCTGCAACAGCAATAGGCTGTTCGGCGGGCATAATCCGGTCGGCGGGAGTAACGTCGGAGTCTCTGACTACGGGGGTTGTATGTCGTCACGTACGAGAACACGTCTTTCACTTCTGGTCGTCGCCCTGATGGCCGTGTCACTCGCGGCGGTGTCACCGGCCGCGGGTGACGGGGCCCCGGTTGTTGGTCCAGCTGTTATGGGTGTGTTTGCTGGTTGTCGTGGGTCCATTTGGCAGCGTACTCATCGGGGG
>JABMPV010000074.1 GCA_013202595.1 bacterium | reverse complement strand
TCATCTGGCCGTCGTGAACGCGGCAAACGTTTGTGGTCAGAGCACTAGGAGCGCGTCCAGATAGGCTCGCCCCGGACCGGCGGAATGGGTGATGCGCCGGTTGTTGGGATGAGGCCGCTCAGTCGGGACGCTGCTCGGGTTCGTCGTCGATCATCGACGGATCGATGGGTTGGCCGAAGCTCCTGGCACGGTCACGCATCCGATCCATACCCGAGTGGACGACGCCCCATGCTCCTCCCTGGCGCAAGTCCTCACCGATCAACTCCGGCATCATCTTGACCCAACCGAGCGCCGTGAGCGCTCCGTAGAGGATCGATCCGGTGATCCCAACGATGCCGACGCCGGCGAGCAGCAGCACCGTGCTGGGCAGATCCAACTCGAAGAACGTCCGCATCCCCTGGTTGGCCTGGACGAACAGGAAGGTGAGGGCCATCGCGCCAATCAGGATCCGGCGACCGGGTGTGATGGGGCGCGAGTTGATCTCGAGGGCGAACAGGCCGATCGACAGCAGCACCAGGGTCGCCAGTGTCCTTGCTTCGATCAGCGGGGCGCCCTCGTTGGTGGCCATCTCGTAGGCGGCGAAGGTCGCAACCGCGGCGAGTGTGCCCACCGGGACTGCGAATCGCAGCACCCTCTGGATGAAGCCCTTGCGGGCCCGATCGGCCGAAGGCGCCAGCGCCAGGAAGAACGCGGGTGCTCCGATCGTCAGCGTCCCGACGAGCGTCAGGTGTCTGGGCACGAAGGGGAACGGGCGGGAGAACACTCCCACCAGCACGGCGAGCAGGAACGCGTACATCGTCTTGACCACGAAGAGGTTGGCCACTCGCTCGATGTTGGAGATGACCCTGCGGCCTTCGCCGACGACGGAGGGGAGAGTGGCGAACGAGCCGTCGAGGAGCACGAGTTGGGCAACGGCCCGTGACGCCGACGACCCGGACCCCATGGCGATGCCGATGTCTGCATCCTTGAGGGCGAGCACGTCGTTGACGCCGTCGCCGGTCATGGCCACGACATGCCCCCTGGCTTGCAGCGCCCGGACCATGGCCCGCTTCTGGTGGGGCGTCACCCTTCCGAACACGGTTCCTTCTTCGAGTGCCCGTCCCAGCGCATCCTGATCGTCCTCGGGGAGCGTCCTGGCGTCGACGACGCGGTCGGCCCCCGGCACTCCGACCTCTCTGGCGATGGCGGCCACGGTGGCCGGGTGGTCACCCGAGATCACCTTTGCGGCGACCCCCTGGGCGGCGAAGTACTTGAGCGTGTCGGCAGCGTCGGTTCGGATCCGGTCGCTGAGACCGACCAGTGCGACCGCCTCGATGCCGTGAGGCAGGCGCTCACCGGTCAGCGGGTGAGGGGAGGACGCGAGCAGCAGCACTCGCTTGCCTGCCGCGGCGGCCGACGCCACGTTAGCGACCACCATTGGATCGTCGGGGAGGATCATCTCGGGTGCACCGATGACCCACGATCCCGCCGACCCGAAGGTCGCGCCGCTCCACTTGCGTGATGATGAGAAGGGCACAGTCGCCGTCGGCAGCCACCCTGCCTTGGCCGGGAAGGCCTCCGAGATGGCTTGCAGCGTCGCGTTGGGGCTGGGGTCAGAGGCGGCCAATCCGCCGAGCGCGGGCCGGGGGTCGACATCGGCGGCGAGGACGTCGAGCGAGTCGACGACCAACCGTCCCTCGGTGAGGGTGCCGGTCTTGTCGAAGCAGATCGTGTCCACTCTGGCCAGGCCCTCGACCGAGGGGAGTTCCTGGACGAGGACGTTCCTGCGGCCCAGACGGACCACGCCGACGGCGAAAGCCACCGAGGTGAGCAGGACCAGTCCCTGAGGGATCATCGCCACCATCCCACCGACTGAGACCCTGACGGCCTCCTTCACACTCGGATTGGCCTGGAGCTGGCTCCAGACCAGCAGGACCATCGTGGGCGCCATCACCCACGTGATCGCCTTGAGGATCCAGTCGATGCCCCTGCGAAGCTCGCTGTCGACGAGTGTGAACTTCTTGGCCTCCTCGGCGAGTCGGGCCGCATAAGCGTGTCGGCCCACTCGTGTGGCCCGATAGGCGCCGCTACCCGACGACACGAACGACCCCGACAGCACTTCGTGTCCCAGGTCCTTGAGAATCGGGTCGGATTCGCCCGTGAGCAATGACTCATCGATTTCGAGCGTCGCTGCCTTGACCACGGAGCCGTCCACGACGATCTGGTCGCCCGGGCCGAGCAGCAGCAACTCGTCGATCACCACCCGATCGACGGGTATGGAGAGATTTCGCCCGCCCCTGATCACCGTGACCTGGGGGGCGTTGAGCAATGCGAGGTTGTCGAGGGTCTTCTTGGCCCGAAGCTCCTGGAAGATTCCGATGGCGGCGTTGGCCACCAGCACTCCGGCGAAGAGGGCGTCCTGGATGGGGGCGACGATCAGGATGATCACCAGGAGGATGGCCAGCAGCACGTTGAACAGCGTGAAGATGTTGGCCTTGACGATCTCTGCGACCGTCCTGCTCGGACCGGTCGGGACCTCGTTGATGGCACCTGCTGCTTCGCGTTCAGCCACCTCTGCGGGCGTGAGTCCCTGAAGTGTGCCCTGTGGCTGCCTGCCCCCTGTGGTGCTCGTCACAGCAATCGATGGTAGTGATCGAGGGGACCGTCGGGCAGGGGGTTGTCGCGACCCGATCCGGGGAGATCATGCCGACGAGGTGTGCCCTGCAGTGTGAGCGTGGCTCACACGTCGATGGTTCGCTGCCAAGGATCCTTTGGCTCGTCGTCGCGGTGCTGGGTGGCTTCGAGCGTGATTGCAACACCCATGGCGATCACCCAGACCGGCCAGAGAGCGAAATCGGGACTGAGGATCTCGAGGTCACGCAGCAGCATGGCGAGGCCCACTGCGAGGAGTGTGAGCGGCCAGAACCAGCCGCGGCGATTGCCTGCCAGCGTGCCGATGAACAGCCACCCTCCGACGCCCAGCCAGAGCATCGTCCAGAGAGACACATCAGGGATGACGCCGATCTCGCGCAGGAGGAACAGCAGGCCGATGGTGATGAGCGCCAACCCGAAGAACACCGGGTTGGGCCGTGGTCCGTATGAAGACATCGTCGATCAGGTTACCGACCGATCAGGACTCGCGTGTCGCACCGTTGGTCTCGAGGACCCGGGCGAGGACGTCTTTTTGGATGAGACCCGTGCCGCGCCAGCGCTGGGTCATGCCGGTCGGCGGCTTTTCGCCGCGCTGTCGCTTCTTCTTGGCCTGCTTGACGTTCCTGCCGAGCACGACGAACGTTGGAGTGCTCTTGATGGCGAATGCGCCCACCGCATCGGGCACCCGACCGACGTTGATCTTGACGACGTGCGCCGTCTCCCCGAACTCCTCTGCGAGTTCGGTGACGATGCCGTCCATGGTCCGGCACGGCTGACATCCCTGCTGCCAGAAGTCGATGAGGATTGGGCGATCCTCGCGCTGGAGCGCCTCGATGTCGCTCAGGTCCTGCACCTTGAGTGGCTTGACGCGCTTGCTTCCAAAGATCATCGGTGTGTGGCTCCGTAGTTGGTCTGGATATTCACAACGCCGTCGGCGTCGTAGTGATTCCGACCGGTCACCATACTCGGGCCCTGGTCGCTCGAATGCGGATGGGCACCGGGTACTTCGATGCGAACCATTCGGGCGTCCATCCGTGGCTCTCCATGTGCCAGCCGTACTTGCTGACGTATTCGGCGTTCCGGTCGGCCGGAGGGGTGTCCCGATCGATCGATGCGTCACCCTCGATGACGACGATGTCGCCACCTGTCCCGTCCCCGTCGAGGTGCAGGCTCACCCTGGCGTGCTCTCGCAGGTTCCTGATCCGGGCAGTGTCGTCGAGGCTGTAGATGAGCGCAGCGCCGTCCTGCCAGAGGAACCACACGGGGGATGTATGCGGTGTGCCGCCCGGCGACACGGTGGTGAGCCAGCCGATGGCCTCCTTTGTCAGCCGTTCTGCTGCCCTGCGGCCTTGAGGTGTTGAGTCGTCGAACATGGACAGGAGCGTATCGGCGCTATCGCTCAGTTCACGGTCTTCATGTAGGTGACTGACGTCTTCTCGGGGACGAATCCGAGGCGCCGGTAGACCGAGACAGCACCGGTCGGGTTGTCTGCGTCGACCCCGATGACCGCGTATTCCATCCCGACCCTCCGATACTCCTCCATGGCTCGCTCGATCAAGGCCGAGGCGATGCCGCGACCGCGATGGGACCTGATGGTGCCGAGGACCTCGACCCACGCCTCTGAGCGGCCCCTCGTCTCGAAGTCGTGGGGGTACATCCCGGACGAGATGTATGCGACGGGGAGATCGCCCTCGTAGGCGACGAACGATGCCCGGGGCATTTCGAACTCGCCGAAGCGATGCTCCCACGCCTCGACCGTCATGGGTTCTGATCCCCAGTGGTCGGCGAATGCCTGGTTGTGGATGCCTAGAGCGTCTGTTTGCGCCGTGTCGGACCAGTCTCTGACCTCGATCCCGTCGGGGACGGGGCACTCGGGGAGCGAGGACGACAGGTCGCTGATCATCTCGATGAAGTACCTTGCCCGCTCGTACCCGAAGTGCTCGAACAGGCTGAGCCGATCGGTCTGGGTGTCATAGGCATCCACTCTGATGACCTGGGGCAAGCCTTCATCGATGCCTGCGAAACGCTCGAGTGCGCGGTCCTCCATCCAGGTCATCATCGAAGTGCCCACGCCCTTCCGCCTGTAGTCGGGGTGGACCTCGCCCCAGGGGAAAGCCCTGTGCTGGGATCGGTCGCCGCCGGTCCTGAACACGAACCCGAACGCTGCGATCGTTCCCGACTCGTCGAGTGCGATGACACTGTCCTTGGCCGGGTCGTTGGCCGGGTGGGTCAGATCGTCGCGAATCTCGGAGGCGACCACGAGGTACCCACCGTCCACCTCGAAGCAGTCGCCATAGAGCGCGGCGAGTGCTTCAACATCTTCGACTTCTGTGTGCCGCCAGGTGAGCCCTGCGACCGGATCGGGGAGTGCGCACATGCCGGGGGATTGTAGGAATCCTCCATGGCGACGACGGCTCTCGTCTCAGGAGATCGCAGCGAGGAGTGCTGTTCTCTCCTCGGGCGCCGCCCCCGACTCGGTGGGTAGTTGGATGGTGAATGTGGATCCGTAGCCGGGACCCGTCGAGGTGACGGTCAGGGTGCCCCCCATCGCTTCTGTGAGGCAGCGGCTGATGGTGAGCCCGAGGCCGGTCGAGTCCCTGTCGGCCCGGTCGTGGACTTGCTCGAATGGCGCGAACACGCGGTTCAGGTCGGTGGCGACGATGCCCGGGCCCTCGTCGGTGACGTCGATGACGTAATGGTCGCCGTCTCGATGGGTGTGCACCACCACGGAACCCGAGTCGGTGAACTTGATGGCGTTGGCCACCAGGTTGGTGACGACCTGGCGAAGGCGGGCCGGGTCGGCACGGCAGCGGGGACTGGTGCACAGTTCGGCCGACAGCGCCAGATGCTTCGAATCGGCAAGGGGCTTGAGCAACTCCGAGACCTCTCGGGTGATCTCGTCACCGTCGATATCGTCCACTGTGACTGCCATACCGTGATCTGCGAGTTTCGCCGTGTCGAGCAGGTCGTTGACGATGTCCAACATGAACGTCGCTGATGAGGCGATCTCATCGACGGATTCGCGGGCGTCCTCGGGGCTTGTCCCCGGCTCTTTGAGGAGTTCGGCATGCCCGACGATCGCGGTCAGCGGGGTCCGCATCTCATGAGAGACCATTGCCGAGATCCGCTCGCGGCGATCGAGCGCTGCGGCCAGTTCGGCGTTGGTGCGCTGCAGGTCCACGGTCCAGTTGCTCGCCAATTCGCTCGCCAGTTTCTGCGAGTGCTCCCACGCCTCGTGCACCCGCCGATACAGGCCGCCGATGGCGGCGGCGGCGATTGCGAGCACCAGGGGAGCGAGGTCGATGATCCACATGAGTGGCATCCCGGTGTGGATAGCCGAGATGGATGCGCCATCGAGGGTCTGATAGCCCACGAGCCAGCCTGCAGCCACGAAGCACAATCCGAACGCGAAGCCGCCCAGGGCCCAACACGCCACGGTTGATCGGCGACACTTCACGCTATTGAGTCGGCTCCCTCCCACCCGGCCTTGAGCGAGTGCCTAACCGGCGCTTACGGGCGATCTGGTGAGATAGCGCACCGCCTTGGAGCCGACCGTCGCGCGGCCGGCCTCCGCGAACCCGATGGCCTGGTGAAATGCATCTGATCCGGGGTTCGGGGGAACCAGATTGACCTCGCAGGCGATCAGATCCTGCTCCGAGGCGCGTGCGACGTCGAAAAGGTCCTCGTAGAGGTTCCGGGCACAGCCCGTTCCCCTGTGTGCCGGGGACACGACGACCCGATCGACATAGATGAACCGCTCGTATCTCTCGCGGAACCACACGAAGTTGGGGCTGTCATAGGGAGCGTCCCGGTCGAAGGCCAGCAGGAACGCCGCCTCCTCGTCCATGACGCGTGCATGAGCGGCGATCTCGATCAGGAATGCCAGCCGATCAGGCGTGAGCGGTGACAGGTGCGCCTGATTCTCCTGGTTGAGATCGAGGATCCACCCCAGATCGGCACCTGTGATCCGTCTGGGGGCCGCCACCGGGTCACGCCTGGCGGAACGCGGTAAGAGCGAGGCGGAACTCCTCCGGAGTGCGGACCGGGCGCCCGTCGAGGTCCGTCGAGGCAGCGTGGACTGTTGCCTCCACCAGCACTTCGTCGTCGCGGGTGATCTGCTGATGCCAGATGCTGCTGGCCGCCCGGATCTCCTCGACGCCGGTGCGCACGATCAATTCATCGCCCCCGGTCGCGGGTCGGCGGAATCGGACGTCGACGCTCACCACCACCACCTGATATCCCGCATCGCGCAGCCGCGACATGCTCCAGCCGATGGCGTCGAGAGCCATGACCCTGGCGTGCTCCAAGTAGCCGAGGTAGGCGGTGTGGTTGACGTGGTCGTATGGGTCGAGTTCGCCCCATCGCACGTGGATAGCGGTCTCGTGCATGCGGGGAGACTAGTGCTCCGACCACAAACGTTTGCCGCGTTCACGACGGCCAGATGACGCCCTCGGCTGTGTCCTCGTCCTCGACGCACGGTGAAGTGCGTC
>JABMPV010000073.1 GCA_013202595.1 bacterium | reverse complement strand
GAGTAGGCGTCACTGGACGCAGAACTCGTTGCCCTCGGGGTCCTGCATCACGACCCAGTACTCGTCTCGCTGTTCGTGCGGGCCCACGGACGTCGCCCCGGCAGCAGCCAACTCCGCCACCCTCGCATCCACCCGCACCTTGCGCTCCTCGAGTGGCGCTGCGTGCCCGCCTCCGACATTGAGATCGAGGTGGAGTCGGTTCTTGGCACTCTTCCCTTCAGCCACCCGCTGGAAGAACACACGGGGGCCATCGCCATCCGGATCGATCAACGCCCCGGCGTCGTTCCAATCCTCCTCCGGTATCTCCATGACGCTGGCCCAGTCCTCCCACGACGTGAAGCCATCCGGAGGGGGCTG
The DNA here is from genome assembly GCA_013202595.1 of bacterium. Classification (GTDB taxonomy): domain Bacteria; phylum Actinomycetota; class Acidimicrobiia; order Spongiisociales; family UBA11373; genus JABMPV01. The sequence goes on along the minus strand of JABMPV010000073.1, from coordinate 6,094 downwards.
GATGACGTAGCCGAGGGCAACCGCCCAGAAATCGGCGAGGCGGGCCGGATCGCCGGCATCGAATACGAGCTGAATCGAGGTCACCATGACCCGGAGCGTATACGTGTCATACCCGCCGGGCATGATGAGGTGGTGGAACGCAGCGCGGCAACCATCTTGCACGCCGATCTCGACTCGTTCTATGCCGCGGTCGAAGTGCGCAACGATCCCTCCCTTCGCGGGCGACCGGTGGCGGTCGGCGGCGGGGTCATCCTCGCGGCCACCTACGAGGCCAAGCGACTCGGCGTGCGCGCCCCGATGCCCGAACGCGAGGCCAGACGACTGTGCCCCGACCTGGTGGTGGTGAACGGCCACTTCTCCGCATACGTAGAGGAGAGCCGGCGAGTCATGGCGATCTTCGACGACTTCACACCTCTCGTCGAACCGATCTCGATCGACGAAGCGTTCCTCGACGTGGGCGGGTCGGTGCACCTTCTCGGGACCCCGGTGGAGATGGGCGTCCGGCTTCGCTCCCGGGTCCGTGAAGAGGTGGGCCTCGCCATCTCGGTCGGCGTGGCCACCACCAAGTTCCTGGCCAAGGTGGCCAGCCAACGCGCCAAGCCAGACGGGCTCGTCGCCGTCGAGCCCGGGCGGGAATTGGAGTTCCTCCATCCACTCCCGGTGAACGCGTTGTGGGGCGTCGGACCGGTTGCCACCGACCGATTGTCCTCCTACGGCATCGCGACCGTGGGCGATCTGCCATCGGTCTCGGAGGAGACTCTCTGCGCATGGATCGGTGCGGGAGCCGGGCACCATCTGTGGGCGCTGGCACACAACAGGGATCCGCGACGGGTGACCCCCGGGAGACGGGCAGGATCAGTCGGCGCCCAATCGGCCTTCGGGAGAGGTGGCGACGACCCCGACATCCGGAGACGAGTCATCCTCGACCTCGCCGACAGGGTGGGCTCCCGCCTGCGCCGCAAGGGGATGGGGGCCAGGCGCATCACCGTGCGCGCCCGCATCCGCGGCAACGGATCGGTCACCAGGGCTCAGATGCTCGCCGGTCCCGTCTCGGCCACGTCGTCGATCTTCAGGGCAGGCCTCGCCATCGCAGAGAGCCTGGCCGTCGAACGCGCCCCTGAGGAGACCATCAATCTCCTCGGCGTCTCGATGTCGAAGTTGTAGCGGGTGCCGGTCACCCAGATGGAACTGCCCATGCAACCGCTGCCGGGAGACCCGGCGACCCGCCCGGGCAACCCTGTGGGAATCCGCCACTCCGATCTCGACCGCGCCGTGGATCTTGCGCGGGAGCGGTTCGGAAAGAACTCAGTCCGCCGCGCCGCGCTCCGCCGACGAGAGGACCGGTTCCTCGACCCCGACTCCCTCGACAACAGCTAGAACCTCCTTCAGGAAGTGGTCGCGGCGTTGAAGGTGTAGTTGAACCGTCTGCACCAGATGGCGACCGTGGTGTACTCGGTGAGGTCCACGTCGTCGGGGATCACGTAGTTCTGATTGCCCTGGTTGCCCTTCAACTCCCCGATGTCGACGAATCCGCCCAGGTGGTAGGCGTCTCGTTCGGCGATCAGATCGCTGGTCGAGAGGATCACCACCAGATCAGGCCCATTGGACTCGTCAAGATCCTCGAATCGAACCACCCGGCTCCCATCCTCCAATTCGACGATCAGAACGCTTCCGGTGCCGGCGTGGCCCACCTCGATCAACTCGCTCGTGTGGATGACGACGGGTCCGGCGGGCATGGTCGTGGTCGTGGTCGTCGTGGTGGTCGTCGCCGGGGTCGTCGTGGTGGGCACGCCCGCCGTGCTCGACACCCCTACCGGGGCAGTCGTCGTGACCGGCGGTGCGATCGTGGAGGGAGCAGAGGCCGCTGGCGACGGTCCCTGTGTGGTCGTCACGACGGGCAGTGCCTCGTCGACACGCTCGTCGATGAACAGCTTGTGGGGTTGGAACCACACAATGCCGACGACGATCGCGATGAGGCCGAAACCGGCCATGGCAGCGGCGATGCCTCGATGACGCTTGACCCAGCGAGTCACAGGACGATTCCTCCGGGGACGATGCCCCACCAACGCCGATGGAGCGCTCCGGGTTCCCTCAAGTGGGGAGGCGGCGCCCCTGGTGGATCGCCCTGACGGTGTCGATGGTGTCCGCTTCGTCGGGACGCTTGTCGGGGCGATAGCCCTTGACCCGGGCAAACCGCAGGGTCACTCCGCCGGGATATCGGGTGCTGGCCTGGACACCGTCGAATGCGATCTCGACCACCTGCTCGGGACGCACCACGACGACGTGGCCCTCCCTGCCGGTCTCCAACTCCAGGAAGCGCGCGGTCTGCCATTCGAGTATCTCGTCTGTGAGGCCCTTGAACGTCTTGCCCAGCATGACGTACCCGCCCGCTCCGTCCGCGGCACCGAGGTGCAAGTTGCTGAGACGGCCGCGGCGCCGCCCCGATCCCCACTCAGCGGCGAGCACCACCAGATCGAGTGTGTGCACGGGCTTCACCTTGATCCAGGAGCCGCCTCTCCTGCCTGCCTGATATGTCGAATCGCGTGCCTTGACGACCACCCCTTCGTGGCCGGCCGCCAGGACCGCGGCCAGGAACTCCGCCGCCTCGTCCGCATCGGCCGTCTCGATGCGCTCGACGAGCAGTCCGGCCGGTGCCACGGCATCCAGGCGCTCCCATCGTTCGATCAGTGGGAGATCGATGAGATCCTCACCATCGAGGTGGAGGCAATCGAAGATGACCGGCGTCATGGGCACATCGACCGCCATGGCGGGCACGCCGAGGCTCCTCCCGAACCGGCTCATGGTCTCCTGGAACGGCCTCGGCCTCCCGTCGGCATCGAAGGCGACCACCTCACCGTCGAGGACCATCGATGCCACATCGAAGGTTGCCATCGCTGCGACCACCTCGGGCAGAGCGTCAGTGACATCGCGGAGATTCCTGGTGAACACCCTGACTCCGCCGGGACCGACGTGAACCTGGATTCGCGCCCCATCCAGTTTCGCCTCGACCGCGGCGTGCGTCCCCGCGGGCAGAGCCTCACGTGCAGACCGAGCGCTCGATGCCAGCATCGGCTGCAGCGGCCGGCCCACCACCAGTCCGAAGCCGGCCAGGGCCTGCTCACCTCCTGCCAGCGCAGACCCTGCGACCTCCGCCAGACTCGCTCCCATCATGGCCGCCCGCCGTACCGATCCAGCCGGCACAGAGGCGGCCTCTGCGATCGCATCAACCAGCACCCCGGCCAGAGCCCCCTGCCGGAGATCGCCGGTCATCAGAGCGATCAGATACTCCTGCTCTCCGGCAGTGGCCATAGCCAGGAGTGCCGCGATCTCGCTCCTGCGACGCTCCTGGGATCCCCCGCCGCTCACTGCGGCGATCCGATCCAGCGCTGCGTCGACCTCGACCAACGTGAGCGAGGATCTCTCAGCGGATGCGATGTCGGCTGCCGCCGCGGCTGCATACCCGACGCCGATCCGCCCCTGGCGCAGCTCACCCGACAGCCACGGTACGACGCTCGAGAGTTGCTCGGGGGGAGTGCGGCGAAGTGCGTCCGAGAGAGCGGCGATCTTTGCGCGCCGGGAGCGAGTCTTCGCCACCTCCTCGGAGGTCCGCACGATGTCCTCGAAGTGCACGAGCCGATCATAGGTCGGCGGTGTGACCACTATGAGTTGGCCCATGAGACCAAAGCGCCTACGTTAAGTGGTAAGTGGGCGGTGACAGGGAAGTCCCCTCCAGAGCGACCAGGAGCCGGGATGCCGCCGCCGTACCGATCACAGTTCGCGAACACCCACATCCACGCGCTCGTCGTGGACGACAGGGTCGCGTACGCCGTCAGTCTCGCTGGTGCACTCGCCACCTCCGGACTGCATTCCGCCACACTCCTCGAACCGTTGCTCGACGGCGCAGTTCCTTCGGCATGTGACGGTGGGTCCCACATCGCTCTCCTGGCACTCGATCTCGCCGAGTCGGGAGCTCCCCAGGCGCTCACCCGAAATCTGGACGGCGCAGGGTGGCGGGTGATCGTGCTCGCGCCAGACGGTGAACGGCCGCGTCTCGCAGCGGCGATCGAGGCAGGGGCGGCCGGGTGGCTGGCGGCGACAGTCTCCCTGGATCGTATGGTCGAAGCCATCCACCGCCTGGCCACCGGGTTGTCCCTCAACGATGCGGACGAGCGATTCGTCCTCTTGCGTGACCTCCGTGCATCGCGCGATCGCGCCGTCAGGCGGGTCCAGCCCTTTGCGACGCTCACACCACGGGAGCAGGAGGTACTGGCGTCGCTTGCCGCCGGCCTCACTCTCGAAGAGATCGCCGAAATGGACTACGTCTCGCCCGTCACGGTGCGTAATCAGGTCCAATCCGTGCTCGGCAAGTTGGCTGCCCGGTCCAGGGTCGAGGCCGTGGCAATGGCCCACTCCACGGGATGGATCGCCGCCCGCGCCAATTCCGACCGAACCTGATCCGCATGGTCGGATCCTCCGAATGGTGAATCTTCACCATGACGCCCATCCAGTGATTAGTCATCCTGAGCAGGACGAGGTAGTCACTCGCTGCGTCAGGGACTTTCCGGCGCAGCCCGACCACAGGAGGAGCACATGCTGATGCATTACCTCAACGAACTGCTCGCACGCGAAGAGGGAGCAACGATGGTCGAGTACGGCCTCATGGTCGCTCTCATCGCCGTCGTGGCCCTGGTTGCCGTAACCGCCCTGGGTGGGAGCGTCAGCGGGATCTTCCAGAACGTGGCGAACACGCTCTCTCCGTAGCGGTTGCGCCGAACGAGGTGGCCCCGGGAGCGCCCCGCCCCGGGGCCACCCTTTGGAGGGATCATGAGCACATCACGTGAAGAAGGCGCAGCTCTTGTCGAGTTCGCCCTCATCCTGCCGATCTTCATCATCGTGGTCTTTGGCATTATCGGGTTCGGCCGCGCCTACCAGACCAAGATCGCAGTCACCCATGCCGCCCGAGAAGGCGTCAGGGAGTTGGCAGTCTCCCGTGATACCGGCCTGGCAGCCACAGTCGCCGTCGGAGCCGCGGACACCCTGGACCCGGGGTCTGTAGCCGTGAGCACCTCGAGTTGCGAACCCGGGTCGCCGGCTTCGGTGACCGTGTCCTATCCCATGACCGTGTCGATTCCTCTGCTGGGCTCGCACACGCTGATGGTCGAATCAACGGCGGTGATGAGATGCGGTGGCTGAGAGACGACCGGGGGAGCACCCTCGTATTCGCTGCACTCGTGATGGTCGCGGTTCTCGGAGCCGCCGGATTGGCTATCGATGTGGCCTCCGTATATCAGGAGCGACGCGAGTTGGCCAATGGAGCCGATGCCGCCGTTCTGGCGATCGCCGAGGACTGCGCCCTCGGCACCGGGCCATGTGACTCCCTCTCCGCCGGGGCAACGGCTCGGCAGTACGCCTCTGCGAACGCGACCGATCATCTCGCTGCGGTGGACCTCGTGTCCCTCGATGCCGCCGGGCGCACCGTGACGGTTCACACCAGCACCCTCAACTCAGATGGATCAACCACCGCCCCGCAGTTCTTCTCCCGGGTGGTCGGCTGGTCCGGGACCAACGTTCGCGCCGGCGCCGCCGCCGTGTGGGGCCATCCCTCCGCACTGCGGAGCACGCTGCCGCTCATCATCTCCGAGTGCGAGTTCCCGTTCGGGGTTGCGCTCCCCACATCCGAGCGCACCATCTACTTCCACGACGGCAACTCGGCCGACCCGTGCAATGCCCAGGCGGGTCAGGACACCGACGGTGCCGGGGTCCTGGCGGGCGGCTTTGGCTGGCTCACGGCCAATCACCCGTGCGCTGTGGACCTGGCAGAGGGAGCCTGGGTGTCCGATGACCCCGGAGCATCGCCGACGAGTTCTTGCAGCCCGGAGGATCTATTCGCTCTCCTGGCACACCCGGTCCCGCTTCCGTTCTTCGATGATCTGAACGGCGTGGGCAGCAACGGCCGCTACCACATTGCCGGCTTCGGCCTCTTCCAGGTGACCGGATTCAACTTCGGGGGGCAGTTCAAGGGCCCCTCCGCCTCGTCGGCACCGTGCTCGGGCGACCAGCGGTGCGTCTCGGGGTACTTCACATCAGGAGTGAT
>JABMPV010000072.1 GCA_013202595.1 bacterium | reverse complement strand
CCAACGGCGAGTCGGGCGGCGATCTTGGCGATGGGGAATCCCGTGGCCTTGGAAGCCAGGGCCGACGAACGCGATACCCTGGGATTCATCTCGACGATGATCCGTCTCCCCGACGCAGGGTCGACAGCGAACTGGACGTTCGATCCACCGGTCTCCACGCCGATCGCCCGCAGGCAGGCCAGGGCCTCGTCCCTCATCTCCTGATACTCACGATCAGAGAGGGTCATCGCCGGGGCTACCGTGATCGAATCCCCTGTGTGGACTCCCATGGCGTCGAAGTTCTCGATGGAGCACACGATGACCGCATTGTCGGCTGCGTCGCGCATCACCTCGAGTTCGTACTCCTTCCAACCCATCAGCGATTCCTCGACCAGCACTTCGGACACGGGAGATTCGGCGAGTCCTGCCGTGACTATGGCAGCCAGCGTTTCCTCGTCGCCTGCCGTCCCCGTGCCGCCACCACCAAGGATGAACGACGGCCTGACCATGAGCGGATACCCGATTGCCCGTGCAGCATCGACCGCCTCGTCCACCGAGTGACAGATTCGGGACCGTGCGGTGGCGATCCCAACGCTGTCCATGGTCTGTTTGAACCGATCACGATGCTCGGCCGATTCGATCGCATCGATGCTCGCTCCGATCAATTCGACGCCGAAGCGGTCGAACACCCCTGAACTGGCGAGCTCAACAGTGACATTCAGCGCCGTCTGCCCACCGAGAGTGGGAAGGATCGCATCGGGACGCTCCTTGTCGATGATCGTCGCTATCACCTCAGGTGTTATCGGCTCGAGGTAGGTCGCGTCGGCTAGATCGAGATCGGTCATGATCGTCGCAGGATTGGAGTTGATCAGGATGACTCTGTACCCGTCGTCCCTCAGCGCTCTGATTGCCTGGGTCCCCGAGTAATCGAACTCGCATGCCTGCCCGATCACGATCGGGCCACTCCCGATCACCAGGATGGATTCAATGTCGTTGCGACGAGGCATCAGCCAGACTCCACCGACTCGAGGAACTCTTCGAACAGGTGCACTGCATCATGTGGCCCCGGCGCAGCCTCGGGGTGGTACTGGACGGAGAAGGCCGCCACGTCGAGACAGCGCAGACCCTCGAGCGTCCCATCATTCAGGTTCTGATGAGTGGGTTCCACAGTCCCAAACGCCGTGTCGACCCTGCCCGGCAGCGCACCTGGAGCCACGAGTCCGGCCCGAGCCGGCATGGCTCCTTCCGCCAGCGGCCACAGATCGACAGCGAACCCATGGTTCTGAGAGGTGATCTCCACCCTGCCGTCGTCGAGACGACGTACCGGGTGATTGCCGCCGTGATGGCCAAACGGCATCTTGAACGTCTCGGCCCCAAGTGCCAGACCGAGTACCTGATGCCCCAGGCAGATCCCGAAGACGGGGACCTCACCGAGCAGCCCACGGACCGTCTCGATCGGGCCGGACAGCGGCCCCGGGTCACCCGGCCCATTAGGGAGAAAGACGCCGTCGGGGCGCAACGCCAGGATCTCGCCTGCTTGCGTGCCGGCAGGGACGACGGTCACATCCAGGCCGGATCGGGTGAGGCGGTCCGCTATGTCACGCTTCATGCCCAGGTCGAGGGCCACGACCGACCCCCTCACCACCCCGCGGGCTGGCACCTGATAGGCAGCCGGGGTCGACACATCCAACGCAAGCGCCGAGCCCGCCATCGGCGGTGCAGACTCGGCAGCATCCCTGATCTCTGATTCCGTCGCACCGGAACCCATCGCCACAGGCATCGCACCGCTGTCGCGAAGGTGACGAGTGAGCCGGCGAGTGTCGATCCCGCCGAGTGCCACCATCCCAATGCGCCGCAAGTAGGGCCCCAGGGGGGACTCCGCCCGCCACGACGATGCCATGCCAGTAACCGAGCATCCATCCGGGGTAGCTGATCGTATTGTCCATTCCGCTCGAACAGTAGCCGCTGATGATCTGGTCGGCCTGCCTGGTGATGGCCTCGTAATCGCGGTCGAAGTTTGCCTGGTCCTGGTGACGCAGGAAGAAGTCCAGGGTGTTGCCCGGCGCGTCGATCCCCCGGCCTTTGAGCCGCGCGTAGTAGGCCTCCCGCTCGTTCGGCTTGATGAACAGGCGCGGGTAATCGTTCTTCATCGGCCAGTCGGTGATCCAGTGGCGCGTGATGTCCAGCCCCATGCTGCGCCGGACGCGCTCGGCGTCCAGCGCCGTCGGCGAAGTGGCGCTCGGCGCCAGCATCTCCCTGCGGGTAGAGGTGCGGATCGCCCAGGTGCGGCGGCCGAGGCCGATCGGGCACTCCACTTCCAGCTGCTTCCCGCCGCCGCGCGAGACGATCCGCATGTCGTTGGCGCCCGTGCGCAAGGTGATGCCTTTCGGCGTGGGCAGCACATTCGGGTT
>JABMPV010000071.1 GCA_013202595.1 bacterium | reverse complement strand
GGTTGAAAAGAGTCGACTTTCCGACATTGGGGCGGCCGACGACGGCGACGATCGGCAAACGCGTCATCGGGCGCGACCTGAGAGCGGCGGTGTACGGGACATGGTCGCAAGGATAGAGCGCGTGGGTACCGGGCACGGCCTCCCTACCATGAGGTGCATGGTCGAGACCGTTCTCCTTGCAGAGCCGCGCGGCTTCTGCGCCGGCGTCGAGATGGCGATCAAGGCCCTCACCTGGATGGTGCGCGTCTTCGAACCGCCGGTCTACTGCTACCACGAGATCGTCCACAACCGCTCCGTCGTGGAGACGTTCGAGCGCGCCGGAGTCGTCTTCGTGGACCATGAGGACGAGGTGCCCCTTGGATCGCCCGTGATGCTGTCGGCTCACGGTTCGGCGCCCGAGGTGGTCGCGGCAGCCGAGTCGCGCAGTGCCGTCATGGTCGATGCGGTATGCCCTCTGGTCACCAAGGTGCACCACGAGGTCAAGCGGATGGCCCGCGACGGCTTCGATATCATCTACGTCGGCCATGAAGGGCACGATGAGGCTGTGGGCGCCGTGGCCGAGGCGCCCGATGCCGTGACGCTGGTCGACCCCGGCCGCGGCCTCGGCGATTTCTCGGCAGCAGACGGCTCCAGGGTGGCCCTCGTCGCCCAGACGACCCTCGGCATGTTCGAATGGAAGACCGTCCTGGATCAGGCCAACGCCAGGTACCCCGAACTCTGGACCGCTCGCAAGAGCGACCTCTGCTACGCCACGACCAACCGGCAATCTGCGGTGGAGGTCCTGGCCGAGCGGTGTGATGTCGTGCTGGTGGTGGGGAGCGAGAACTCATCCAATACCCAGGCCCTGGTCAGGGTTGCGAGCGAATCGGGCACACCTGCGTATCGGGTGGATGGCCCCCGGTCGATCGACCGTGCCTGGTTCGAAGGAGCTTCCGTCGTCGGCGTGACTGCAGGGGCCTCTGCGCCGGACCAGTCGGTGAGAGCCGTCATCGAGGCCGTTGGGCCGAGTGATGGCGTCCAAAGGGTCAGCGTGACCGATGAGGGCGAGTACTTCCCTCCGCCTCCACGGCTTCGAGCGTTCCTCGGTGCACTCCAGTCCGCCGTGGAGGGGGGCGTGGCGGCCAGGTTCCCCGGCCGTCCCGGACCCCTCGATGACGACAGGGCATGGGATGCGGCTCATGCCCTCGACCTTCTCGGCGTCTGAGAGACCTTCGGCCCTGCCGCACGTCGCCGATGTGGAGCACACTGGCATCATGAGGTCTCAACAGAGGAATTTGTGGGCGGCCGCGATAGCGTTCGCGGCCGGAGTGGTCATCCACCTGCTCTCCCCTCTACACATGGCGGCGTGGTCCGTCGCCATGGCCACCGGTGTGACTCTCGTCCTGTTCGGGTTGGCCGTACTGCGAGTGGGGATGTCGGAACCGTCTGCCCGCGCTCTTCAGGCCGGACTGATCGCCGTCTACCTCGGCCTTGCTGGGCTCGTCAACTCGTGGTGGCCGATCGTGACCCTGGTGCCGACCATCGGAGGGCTGGCCCGGTGGCAGGCGATGGACGACGCTTCAGTCCGCCCGAAACGAGCGGACTGAAGCGTCGTCAGTGCTCGCCGGCGAGTGCGGCCAGCGACAGGATGATCGAGACCACTTCGTCCACCGTGAGGTGAGTCGTGTCGATGCCGACCGCATCATCCGCCGCAACGAGAGGTGACACGTCCCTGGTCGAGTCGATCTGATCCCTGCGCTCGAGCGCACGGGCGATCTCGGTGACTGCCATCCCGGCCGCTTCTGCGTCCAGTGACCTCCGGGTGGCGCGAACCGCGGGATCGGCGGTGAGGAATACCTTGACCGGAGCTTCGGGGAACACCACGGTGCCGATGTCGCGACCCTCGACGACGGCTCGCCCGTCGTGGCGGTGGACCCACTCCCGCTGGCGGTCAACCACCAGCACGCGCACAACCTTGATCGCCGAGATCGGACTGACGGCCGCAGTCACCTCGGGCGTTCGAACGCCATCGGAGACATTCTCACCATTGAGGAACATCGACCTGCCGATGAAATCGAGGTCTGCGGCCCTGGCGATCTCGAGGACGGCCGGGATCTCATCGGCCGCCACTCCGGCTTCGAGTGTCGCGAGAGTGACCGCTCTGTAGTACGAACCCGTGTCGAGATAGGCGAAGCCCAGAGCGTCAGCAACGGCACGCGACACGGTGCTCTTGCCGACACCTCCCGGCCCGTCTATCGCGATGACCACAGATCCTCCAGCGCCTCATAGAACCCGGGCCACGATACGCCGGCCGAATTGGCACCGTGAACCGTGACGCCAGACGGGGTTGCGCTGGCCGCAACTCCGGCCGCCATTGCGATGCGATGGTCCCCCGATGCATCGACCGATCCGCCCCCCGGGTGCCCTCCAAGGACGACGAAACCGTCCCAGGTGGGCTCTGCCACTCCCCCGATGCCGCGCACCAGGGCGACCGATGATGCAATGCGGTCGGTTTCTTTGACGCGCAGTTCGCCGGCATCGGACACCACGGTGTTCCCCGTTGCGAAGGCTCCGAGCACGGCCACGAGGGGAAGTTCATCGAGTGAACGGACGGCGAGATCGCCGGCGACCGTGCAGCCGCTGAGCGGACGGCCCGTGATGGTGATGTCCCCTACGGGGTCGCCGAGAATGCTCCCGGTGACCGTCTCTGTGACCTCCGCCCCCATCTCGCGAAGCACGGACAGGAAACCCGTGCGGCCCGGGTTGAGGGAGACTCCGGTGGTCGTCACGCAGGCCCCGTCGACGAGCGCGGCGGCCGCCCAGAGGAACGCTGCAGATGAAGGGTCGCCCGGCACCACGACGTCGAGTGGCTGCACCGTGCCGGGTCGGATCTCCAGCCGTGTCGGGGTGGGGCGCGACGCCAGTCCCATGTGCTCGAGCCACCGCTCGGTGTGATCGCGGAAGCCATCGGGTGAGTCGATCGTGGTCGTGCCCTCGGCCTGGAGAGCGGCCAGAGCAACCGCGGTTCGCACCTGAGCGGACGCGACGGGAATGGCTACGTCGGCTCCCCGGAGTGCGCCGCCCCTGATGACCAGTGGAGGCGTGCCGTCACCGCTGATCTCGACCCTGGCGCCCAGGGCGGCGAGTGGCTCGACCAGGCGGCGCATGGGCCGCCGCGAGAGTGATTCGTCACCGATCAGGGTGGTGGCGAACGGCCTCCCTGCAAGGGCACCCGCAAGCACCCTCATGGTGGTCCCCGAGTTCCCGGCGTCGACCGGCCCCTCCGGCCGGGCCCGGGGCGGTGGCGCGTCCGGGGTCGACGCGCACCCCGGGCGTCTCGCCCGACGGACGGGCGGCCTACACTTCCGCGG
>JABMPV010000070.1 GCA_013202595.1 bacterium | reverse complement strand
GGCTCAGAAGACATCTGCGCCATCAGATTTGGCTCCATGGCTGCGACGACCGTCGTGCCATTCCGGTCGTACACCACGACGTTGCAGGGCAGCAGCAGGCCGATCTGGTCGTCGGCGGACAGCGCCCTGTGGGCCAGAGGCGGGTTGCAGGCACCGAGGATCTTGTACGGAGGGAGATCGACATCCAGCTTGGCCTTCATCGTGGCTGCGACGTCGATCTCGGTAAGGATGCCGAAGCCCTCTTCTGCGAGGGATACCCGGACCGCCGCCTCTGCCTCGGCTGGCGAGAGGGTCGTGGTGATACCTATGCCGTAGGGGAATTCGTTCATGGCGCCTCCTGAGATGAGTGACCAAGCGTACCGAGAGGAGCGATGACTAGTGCTCTAGTGCGAGAGACAATGTGCCCCTGTCAACCACTCTGTGTAGTTGTCAATGGGATCTATGCTACATATAGTGTTCGACATGGGAACTCTCAGCGTCCGGACCCGCCGTACCAGACGGCACACGAAGTGGTTCGTTCCTGTGCTCGCCGTGACAGTGATCGCAGCAACCCTCGCCATCTCGCAGCAGGGGCAGGCAAAGACGCTTCATCACGATCGAGTCGAGCAGTGGCGCCCCCTCGTCGAGAAGTACTGGACCGCCTACGGATACGCAGACGAGATCGACTTCGCTCTCATGGTGATGTTCGGAGAGTCGACCGGTGTGCCGACCGCCCAGCACCCCGGGAGCCTGGCGTCGGGCTTGTTCCAGCACCTCCCCAAGTACTGGGCCGATAGGAGCGCGGCAGCAGGATGGGCCGGCGCCAACATCTTCGACCCCGAGGCGAACATCGCCGTGGCTGCATGGTTGCGAGCCACGTCGCCCGAACATGGCTGGCGCCATTGGGAGGCAACCCACGTCTGGTACCCACCCGGCTCTTTCGGCGCCAACACCTACTGGGACGGTGGCAGGTACGCCAACATGGGCGATGGCCACGTCTCCGTGGGCGGTGCCTACGAGAACCCCAATCCGACCGAGCCTCCGCCCGCCATGACGATCTCCAAGACGTCATCGGTCGAGGGAGACCCTCCGGAGTTCCTCGAAGGCACCGACGTCGTGTGGACCTATGAAGTCATCAACACGGGCGACGTCGACCTGTGGGCGCTGTACCTCTGGGACGATGCGCTCGGCGAGGTCGTATGCCCCGACGATCACCTCGCTCCGGGCGGATCTACGGTGTGTATCGCGGCGGAGATCTCCGAGTTGGGCGTCCATGAGGCACGAGTCCTCGCCTTCGCCTGGGACGACGATGGCCGTGAGGCCTCCGCCTCAGCCAACGGCGCCTACTTCGGGATTCCACCGGCCGAACTCCAACTCGAGGCTCGCATCGACGGGTACCCCGCCGACGAGTCGGGGCCGGTCGTGGTCTCGGGCGACGAAGTCCTGGTGTCGTACCACCTCACAAACGCCGGCGATGTCGATATCTACGCTCTCTACATCTGGGACGACGCTCTCGGTGAGTTGACGTGTCCCAAGCAGGATCTCCGACCGGGCGACTCGGTCATCTGCACCGCCACCCTGATCGCCGATCTCGATGAGACCGAGTCCGGTCATCTCGGGTGGGTGTGGGGGTGGACGGCAGCAGGCAACCAGATCGAGACCTCCGACCCGATGTCCTACAGAGTGGTCGAGCGAGAAGTCGGCCCGAGCCAGTCCGACCACTGACAGGCCGACAGTCCAGAAGGACGACTCTTCAGTGCATCCCAACCCGAAGGGGAGCCTTCGATCGGCGAGTCGGGCCCGGTGCCGAGTGGAGCGTGACCATCCCCTTCCCCGGAGGCTCTGTCATCCAGGTGACGGCTGCCGATCCCGGCGGGATCGGCCACTTGCTCACCATCGATCTCGATCTCGATCTCGCTGCCTGAGCGGACCCCCGCCGCGCGCCGGTCGATTACCCCTTCACAACCTCCCCTTCCTGGAGGATCATGGGTCTGAGGAGGAATGTTGTGGAGCAGCACATCACTGTCGAGATCAGAATCGATGAGGACGACACCAACACGCTGTGTTTTGCGGAACTCAATCTCCGGGGGGATCACTTCGAGGCGATCGGGAGGGCGCGACGCAGTTCGTCCGATCGTCCGATGCCGGTCGTTGGTGAGGAATTGGCTACAGCACGGGCGCTCGGGACGCTCGCGCTGTGCGTTATGGAGGCGGCCCAGGAGAAGATCGAGCAGTTCCTGGACGACTGATCGGCCGTCCGGCGCGTAGGCTCGCCGCCATGCGACTCGAGACGATTCAGCGCGCCGCAGCGGGTGATGAACGCCCCCACCCCCTGCTCTTCGTCCACGGTGCCTGGCACGGGGCTTGGTGCTGGGACGAGCACTTCCTCGGCTGGTTCGCCGAACGCGGCTGGACCAGCGCCGCCATCGACCTC
>JABMPV010000069.1 GCA_013202595.1 bacterium | reverse complement strand
TCGACGTCGACGTCGACGACTGTGGCACCGGCGTCGACCACCACCAGCACGACCGCCTTGGGGGCCTCGACTGTGGCACCGGCGTCGACCACGACCACGACCACGGCAATCGTCGACCCGACGGAACTACCGCTCACCGGTGGCTCAGGTCAGTTTCTCGTTTGGGTGTTGGCAGGATTGGGGTTGCTGCTGCTCGGGACGGGAATGGTGCTCATGGCAGCGAAGCCCACTGATGACTGGATAATCGCCTGATAGGCCGGGATCAGAAGAGATCCCTTTCGGGTCCTGTTGAAGCCCCGCCGCGGCGGGGCTTCAACTATCGGACCGCATCACAGCGCCCCGACCACACCCACCCTGGTGAACTCCACCCTGGCCAGATCCACCCCGGTCCTGTCGCGGAGTAGATCCACCACCGGATTGGGGCTGAGGGGCTTCCGGGCGAGATCCCACACGGCTCTCTGGGCCTCGTCCGAGACGTCGATCCGCGCAGGCTGCCCGAACACCGAAGCCACGGCCTCCGCAAAGATCTCGGCGGGGACCGTCCACCATGCCGAACCTTGGAGCCACGGAACATCCGGCAAGAGCCCCTGGGACTGCCTGATCGCCTCACCAACCGCGCTGTCGCCCACCCCGCACGACAGGTCGACGTGGTGGGCGAACTCGTGGATAAGGACGTTGGGCTTCACCTTGCCGTGTTCGACGAACACGATCGGCTTCTCGCCGGCACGGTAGAAGGCGGCGATCGAACCCACGTCTCGCCCGCCGTAGAAGTCCTCTGCTCTGTCGACGACCATGACTTCGATCTCACCGAGGCACTCCTGCTGAGGAGCGAGGAAGGTGGTGAGGTGGCCCCACACCGCGGTGATTGTCCCGATCTCCTCGGCGGTCGGATCGCCGGTGACCACGAGCCCGGGTTGCTGAATGGCGGCAAACGCTGCCGACCCACCGAGCGACCACACGAGACCCAGGGTGCCGAACAGCACAGCCAGACGCCGGCCTTTCCGAACAGACGGACGTCCGCGGGTGGAATCGAGGGTGAGCGGGGTCACAACACCAGATGTCGGCCTCCGAGCCGCGTTCCTCAAGCTCTATCGCGGAATCTGCCCCGAACCTCCGTGGCCCGCGTACCGTTGGGGGCATGGCGACTCTGCTGGTGCGCAATGCCCACGTCCTGGTGACGATGGATGGCGACCGGAGGGAGATCTTCGACGGCGGTCTCTTCGCTCGCGACGGGTTCATCGAGCAGGTCGGTCCGACGGCCGGACTCCCTACGACGGCCGACGAGGTGCTGGATGCCCGGGGGCTCCTGGTGTTGCCCGGACTCGTCAACACCCACCATCATCTGTATCAGACGCTCACCAGGGCGGTGCCGGGAGCCCAGAACGCTGGGCTCTTCGACTGGCTGAGGGTGCTGTACCCCATCTGGGCCAGGATGACGCCCGACGACGTCTACGTGGCCACCCGCACCGGTCTCCTCGAACTGGCCCACAGCGGCTGCACCACTGCGTTCGATCACCAGTACCTGTGGCCCAACGGGTCGTCGGTCGGCGATCAGGTCAGGGCGGCGTCGGAGGTGGGGCTCAGGTTCCATGCTTCACGGGGTTCGATGAGCCTCGGAGAGAGCGACGGTGGGCTGCCACCCGACTCCGTGGTCGAAGACCCCGATGCCATCCTCGATGACACCGCATCGATGATCGATGCCCACCACGATCCGGCCAGGGGAGCCATGACCAGGGTCGTGATCGCACCGTGCTCCCCATTCTCCGTCACGCCCGACCTGATGCGCGAGTCCGCTCGACTGGCGCGCTCGAAGGGAGTCAGGCTTCACACCCACCTCGCCGAGACGAAGGACGAGGAGTCGTTCTGCCTCGCCACCTTCGGAGCGCGCCCCGCCCAATACGCCGAGGACCTCGAGTGGGCGGGCGACGACGTCTGGTTCGCCCATGCCGTGTTCATCGACCCGGCGGAGATCGGACGGATGGCCGCATCGGGCACGGGTGTCGCCCACTGCCCCTCGTCCAACATGCGACTCGCCTCCGGAATCGCCCCCGTCGCGGCCTTTCTCGATGCCGGGGTGCCGGTCGGCATTGGGGTGGACGGGTCGGCGAGCAACGACTCGAGCAATCTGCTCGCAGAGGCCCGTCAGGCGCTGCTGGTGGCTCGACTCGCAGCATCGCCGGGAATCGGCTCCGGACCCCAGATGGCGGCCCGTGCGGCCCTGGAGATGGCCACGCTGGGTGGAGCCGCAGTGCTCGGCCGCGATGACATCGGTGCTCTCGCTCCCGGAATGTGCGCCGACTTCTTTGCGCTGGATCTGGGGCGCGTCGAGTTCGCCGGGGCGCTGCACGACCCCGTCGCAGCGGCCGTCCTATGTGGACCGGTGCCTGCCCTCCACACGTATGTCCATGGCAAGGCCATCATCCGCGACGGACACTGCACCTGCCTGCGCCACGACGAGAACTGGACTGGCCGGCACAACCAAGCGGCGAAGCGTCTGGTCTCTGGTTGAGAGCTCGCTTCCCGCATCTAGCCTGAGGGGATGCCACACCCAGTGCGCCCAACGGGCAGCGACGAGATCATCGGAGAGGTCGAGTACCTCGGCGCCCAGACCTTCGATGGGCTCCTCCCCCGCCAGGTCGTCGTTTGGCTGCCACCCTCGTACCACTCCGAGACATCCCGCCGGTACCCCGTGCTCTACATGCACGATGGCCACAACGCCGTCGATCCCTCGACCTCGTACGCCGATGAGGACTGGCAGATCGACGAGGTCGCCACGGCCTTGATCGAAGCCGGTCGCATCCGCGAGTTCATCCTCGTGGCGCCCTACGCCACCGATGCCCGGATGGAGGAGTACGACACGAGAGCAAAGGGTCGGATCTATCTCCGGTTCCTCACAGATCATCTGAAGCCTCTCGTCGACGACCGGTACCGGACTCTGACCGGACGAGATGACACCTTCATCATGGGATCGTCGATGGGGGGCCACATCTCGATGGCCACCATCTGGCACCGCCCCGATGTGTGGTCCGGCGCAGCCTGCCTGTCGCCGTACTTCCCACCCGAGATGGTCGCCGACATCGAGGCCCACCCGGCCTGGCCGCCCGCGCCGGTTCGCATCTACGTGGACAACGGTGGCGACGACCTCGACGAGTCCTTCCAACCGGCAATCGACTCCGTGCTCGACCTCCTGGGCGATCGTGACGGTGTCATCGGACCGGAGTGGTTCAGAGACGACGGCGC
>JABMPV010000068.1 GCA_013202595.1 bacterium | reverse complement strand
TCCATGATGTTGACACCGTGCTGACCAAGCGCCGGGCCCACCGGCGGGGCAGGCGTCGCCTGTCCTGCGGGGATCTGCAGCTTCAGCAGCGCGGCCATCTTCTTCCGACCCATGACGTTCGTCTCTCCGATCTAGAACTTTTGGATTTGCTCGAAATTGAGCTCGACCGGGGTCTCCCGGCCAAAGATGTCGACGAGGACCCGGACCTTGGACTGGTCCACGTTGATGTCCTCGATGACACCGTTGAAATCGGCGAACGGCCCGTCCATGACGCGAACCGTCTCTCCGACCTCCCACTCCGGCTTGAAGCGGGGGGCCTTCTTCTCCTCGTCCTCCTTGCGGACGCCGAGGATGCGCTCGACCTCTCGCCGTGACAGCGGGGCCGGCTTGGTCCCGTGCCCGACGAACCCGGTCACGCCCGGTGTATTGCGCACGACGGACCACGAATCGTCGTCCATGTACATGCGCACCAGGAGATACCCGGGAAACTGCTTCTTGGAAACTGTGACCTTCTTGCCACCCTTGATCTCGACGACATCCTCCATCGGGATGGCGACATCGAAGATGGTCTCCTCCATGTGCATCGACTTGATTCGGGCGTCCAGGTTGGCCCGCACCTTGTTCTCGTACCCGCTGTACGAGTGAATGACGTACCAGCCGCCCGGAAGGTCGTAGGGGCTGGCGGGAGCACGCAACTCCGGAGCCTCTTCAACGACTTCGGCTTCTTCTGCCTGACCCTTGTCGATCACGTCGCTCATCTGAGTTCCAGAATCTGGAGGATGCTTTCCTTGAACAGGACGTCGAGGCCAAAGGTGTACAGAGTCACGAAACCCGCGGTGATCAGGGTCACCGTGGTGAACGTGATGACCTCGCGCCGATTCGGCCACGCGACCCGCTTGAGCTCAGTGCGGACCTCGGAGAAGAACTGCCGGAAACCGACGCGGTCCTTCTTCTTCCGCTTCTGAACCTGCTTGCGTTTATCGCGAGCGCGCTCATCCTCTTTGGCCTGCAGCCGCCGAAGCTCTCGATTCATACCTTCGATCCTTCCAGTCCAGCAGGGGCGGAGGGACTCGAACCCCCAACCGCTGGTTTTGGAGACCAGTGCTCTTCCAGTTGAGCTACGCCCCTCTGTGGTGCCACCGCGGCACGCTCATGATGACAGCCGCCGGGCGCGGCGAAACGGTCATCGGGCGGGCGGCATTGTACCCATACGCGCGGCATTCCAGGCAAAACGAGAGGAGATTCTGCGCCGCCCGGTCCGACCGCGGATCCTCGAGCCGACACGCGGGCCGCTCTCAACCAGAGACTCGCGCCCTGCGCCGGGCCATGCCGCCGAACACTGCCGCTGCCCCGATCGCAGTCGCGGCAATCGAACCACCTACGACCCTCCACCCAGATCGCGACAATCTGGCTTGCTCGTCCTGGCGTCCCAGACGGGCCATCACCCTGGCATGGACCATCGGCGGTGCGACCAGGTGCTCGCTCCTGAGGGCCGCAAGCTCGCGCAAAAGGGCACGCTGACGCGCCTCTTCGGCCTGGCACTTGAGGCACGTCGAGCGATGCAGCTGCGCGAACCGGCTGCCCGGAAGGTCCTCCGGAATCGTGGCCGTCAACCGGCAGGCGATGTTCATGACGCCTCCTCGAGAATCTCACGCAGCTTCATCCGCGCCCTGTGGAGGCGCACCTTGGCCGTCGTCCTCGTGATATCGAGTTCGTCGGCGACTTCCTGATTGGTCCAGCCGTAGACGTCGCGCAACACCACCACAGCTCGCTGGCCATCCGACAGAGACTCGATCGCTTCACGCAACCCCGCCCTGACATCCACCATCTCTCCGGCGAACTCGGGGCCGGGAGCGGTGTCCTCGTGGGTGTCCTCGATGAGCGGGACGGCCTCGTGCCGGGCAGCACGCTTGCGCTGGGTCCACGCGGCGTTCACGGTGATCCGATGGAGCCAGGTCGAGAAGCGGGCTTCCCCGCGGAACTTGGGCAGAGCGCGCCATGCCCGCAGGAGCGCCTCCTGCGTGACGTCCGGAGCCAGGTCGGGCCCCACCAATCTGGTCGCCAGCGTGAACATGGCGTCTTGATGCCTCCACACCAGTTCGGAGAACGCAGCCTGGTCTCCCGACCGGGCACGCTCCACGAGTGTCCTTTCATCCGATTGGACCTGCGGGGGGATCATCTGGTTACCCGGGTGGAAGCCGTCACGAGGGTGGCACCTGCAGACGAGACCGTGAGTGCAAGATCGGATCCGGCATCGGCGGCCGCCGTGACCGAACCGGATACCGCCGCAGCGGCGCCGGGGCGTAGCGGCCTGCGGAATCTCAGGCGCATCGAGCGCACCACGCCGGGGCCGGCTGAATGGCGGCCGGCCGATTGCATCACCCATGCGGCCATCAAGAGCCCATGGACGATCACCCCCGGAAGACCGGCCGCTCTGGCGGCCTCATGGTCCCAGTGGATCGGATTCCAATCACCCGTGGCGCCTGCATAGCGCACCAGGTCGGCTCTGCTGGCCGATCGCGCCAACACTGCGAGATCCTCACCCTCTGCCGGAAGAGCGACGGGTACGAGGTCGTCGAACGCAGCGCGGCTGTCGTGACTCGGTTCGCCTGCATCATCGGCCGAACCCGCCCCTTCTGTCGACATCACAAACGACGATGTCCCGTCGAGCCAGCGGCCGTCGGAGCCGTCTGCGGTGATCCCAAACGAGACCATGTTGAGCGACCCTCTGGTCCGGACGCCGGCGACCTCGCCCGACACGGTCACGCTCTCACCGACCCCCAGCGGTCGGTGCCACTCGAATGTCTGCTCGGAGTGGATGAGCGACCGGGTGAACGGTACGACGT
>JABMPV010000067.1 GCA_013202595.1 bacterium | reverse complement strand
CTGGGCCAACTCGGCCTATTCGACGACGATCGCCGGAGCCATCTTGCCGGCACTGTTCGCCGACGAGATCGTGCCGGAAGACGGTTTCGAGATCTTCGGCGGCACATTCAGCGGTGAGACCCTGTGGGCCGCCGTCATCGGGATCGGCGCTCTGGTCCTGTTCCTCGTCACCCCGGTCCTCGGCGCCATCGCCGACTTCTCGGCTTCCAAGCGCCGCTTCCTCATGGGCTTTGCGACCGTCGGCTCTCTGGTGAGCGTCCTCCTGGCGCTGATGACCAACGGCATGGTGATCCAGACGCTCGCCATCTTCCTGATCGCTCAGATGGGATTCGTCGGCGCCAACGTCTTCTACGACGGCTTCCTGCCGACGATCACGACAGATGACACCATCGACCGCGTCTCGTCGCGCGGGTTCGCCCTCGGCTACTTCGGCGGCGGGGTCCAGTTGCTGCTCGCCGCGATCATCATCATGTTTCACGAGAGCCTCGGGCTCACCGAGACGGATGCAGCGCGCATCGGGGTGGCAATGGCCGGCCTCTGGTGGTTCTTCTTCGGGCTGTTCTCCTTCACCCGGATTCCCGAGACCGGGACCGCCCAACCCCTGCCGGCGTCGTACGACGGGACGCCGAAGTGGCGGGCCTACGCCTCGATCGGATTCAGCAGGACCACGGCGACGGCTCGCAAGCTGGTCGGCTTCCCCCAGTTGCTGCTGTTCGTGATCGCCTACATGTTCTACAACGACGGTGTCCAGACGACGATCAACCTCACCGCCGTCTACGCGAGCGACACGCTCGAACTCGAGACAGAGACGATCATCGTCGCATTCCTGATCGTCCAGTTCATCGCATTCTTCGGTGCACTCGGCTTCGGAGCCCTGGCCGATCGGCTCGGAACGAAGAAGGCAATCATGTGGTCGCTCGTGGTCTGGAACCTCGTGGCGATCGCAGCGTTCGCCCTTCCGGCCGAATCACCGCTCCTGTTCTACGGCCTCGCCGCAGTGGTCGGATTCATCCTCGGCGGCATCCAGGCGCTGAGCCGGAGCCTCTACGGATCGATGATCCCAGAGGAGGCCTCGGCCGAGTTCTATGGCTTCTACTCGGTGTTCTCCAAGTTCTCCGCCATCTGGGGACCGCTGGTCTTCGCAGTGATCAGCGGTGTGACAGGAAGCGGCCGGCCGGCGATCCTGTCGATCATCGTCTTCTTCATCATCGGCATCGTGCTGCTGTCCCGCCTCGACGTGGAAGAGGCACGGGCGTCACGAGACCGCTGGTCGTTCGAGGGCGCCGAGGTCCAGACCCAGGATTGATCAGAACCTCCTGGCGCCCGTCTGGGATACTCCGGAGCCCGATCTCTGGAGGACTGATGCTCATCGTCGCCGTCGAGTTCCAGGTCACGCCGGACAAGCGGCCGGCGTTCGCCGCCCTCGCCCGGGTCCTCGAAGGGCCAACACGGCAGGAGGACGGCTGCCGCTTCTTCGAGTTCTGGTCTGATCTCGACGAGACCGGCAGGTTCCTGGTGTTCGAGGGATGGGAGAGCATGGCCCACCTCGAGGTCCACAGGGAGACCGCCCACGTCGCTGCGTTCAAGAGCGGTGCCACAGCCCTGGGGATCGAGAGCATGGAGGCTCAGCGCTGGACGGCCACCGAACCGGAAGACTGAGCGACCTCCGGTTCGGTCGTGGAAGTAGTCGGCGCGGCGGGGATGCCGATGGTGCTCGTGGTGGACGGCGTGGCAGCCGTCGACGACGGTGGAGTTCCCGTTGTCTCAGGCACCGCGTCGCCGCTCCCGCTGCAAGCGCCAGCGTCGCAAGCAGTGTGAACAGACCGATCAGGATGCTCGGCGAGCGCCTATGTCACTCGCCGCCGCGCCACCAGACGACCTTGCGGCCTTCGAACAGTTCTATGAGCGATCCGTTGGTCTCGGACGGCCGCTCCAACGGCGGCAGATGCCCTGCACCTGTGATGATGGCGGTCCGGGCGCCCGGGATGGGCTCGGCCAGAGCACGTACCTGCGACGGTGTGATCAGGGAATCGTGTTCGCCACCGAGCACCAGCGTCGGAACGCTGATTCCGGGCAGCATCCTGGAGCGATCCGGGCGGTTCCTCATGCCGTCGAGCGACGCGATGAGGGTCTCGTATCGAGTGCCCTCGATCATGGATCGGACCCGCGCCTGGACGAGGGCTCCCGCGCCGGGTGCGAGCAGCGAGGCGGTCAACTGCCCGGCAACGGCCGCCCTCCCATCATCGAGCAACTGCTCGGCAAGGCGCCTGCGGCCGGCCTGGGCCTCGGGCGTATCGGCGGTCGCCCTCGTGTCGAGCAGCGAGAGGCTCCGCACCAATCCGGGCCGCAACTCCCACAGGGCGAGTGCCACATAGCCACCCATCGAGATCCCGATGATGTCGGCCTGCTCCTCTCCGAGGGCTTCGATGAGCCCGGCGACATCGTCGGCGAACAACTCCATCGACAGTTCGGATTCAACCGTCGGGTCGCTCCTGCCGAATCCGCGCAGATCCAGAGCGACGCAGCGGCGAACATGTCCGAGCCCGGCCAATTGATCCAGCCAGAGGCTGTGATCCAGGGGAAAGCCGTGGATGAAGACGGCCAGCGGACCTTCACCGGCCTCGCGGTAGTACAACATCGTCCCGTTGACCCGGGCGAAGGGCATGGACCATCTCCTCGTAGTTCGCCTCGACCGTGTGAATCGGCACAGTGGGCCGGTTGCTTGACGGCTGATCCGTTCTACCACCCCGGCTTCCCCGGTCGAGGTCATGTCCGGCCATCCGGCTACCGTGCCCCGCCGTGACCAGACGACTCCTCTCCCTCACCCTCGCCATCGGGTTGCTCGCGGCAGCCTGCGGTGGTGATCCCGAGACCTCGGGCAGTTCCACCACAGCGCAGCGGACCACCTCATCCTCCGCCACGACGTCGGCAGGCTCCGGGACGACCGACACCGGCGCACCGACATCGGCTGGATCCACCACCACGACGCTGCCGGCCCCCACAACGACAGTGGCCGGCCCCGACCCATCACCCGACGCAGAGCCGGGAGTCATCGTGGCCGTCCTCGATGGCGACTCCATGGAGATCGAGACCGCGTTCGGGGTCGAGGAAGTCCGCCTCGAGGGCATCAACACCCCGGAGCGGGATGAGTGCTGGGGCGACGAGGCACGATCGGCATCGATCGACCTCACGCAGGGCTCCGACGTCCTCCTCGCAGGTTCCGAGCGCGACCAGTACGGCAGGCTGATCGGCTTCGTGTGGGTCGACGGTGAGTTACTGAACCTCAGGCTGATCGAGCGGGGAGCCGCCATCGCCATCGTGTTCGATCACGCCTACCTCGACGAGTTCCTCGACGCTGAGGAATCCGCCTTCTCCGCCGGCGCGGGTCTGTGGGCCCTGGATGCATGCGGACCTCGATCCGACGCCCGCATCGCCATCCGCACCGTGGAGTTCGATCCCCCCGGCCGCGACTACGAGAACCCGAACGAAGAGATCGTCGTGCTGGTCAATGACGGCGACGCCTTCGCAATGGCCGGCTGGGTGCTCCGCGACGAGTCGACCGCCCATCGCTACTCGTTCCCCTCCGACTTCGTGCTCGGGGCCGGCGACGCCGTGGCGATCCACACCGGATGTGGGGACGACGGAGGCGACCACCTCTACTGGTGTGCGAGCGACGCTGTATGGAGCAATGGCGGGGACACCGCCCTCCTGCTCGATCCAAACGGCAACGTCGTCGACCGCTACAGGTTCAGCGGCTATCTCGGCTAACCGCCGCGCCGCCTACCCTTGCGCTCCGTGACCGACGTAGACACCTTCGCCAGGCCGCTCCGAGATCTCCGGATCTCGGTGACCGACCGCTGCAACTTCCGCTGCACCTATTGCATGCCCAAGGAGATCTTCGATCGCGATTACGAGTTCCTGGCACGCGAGATGCTGCTCTCCTTCGAGGAGATCGCCCGGGTGACGAAAGTCTTTGCAGGCCTCGGCGTCCGCAAGGTGCGTCTCACCGGCGGTGAGCCGCTGCTGCGCGCCAACCTCGAGGAACTGATCGCGCTGCTGCGCGACATCGAGGGCATCGAGGACCTGACACTCACCTCCAACGGGTCACTGCTGCGCCGCAAGGCCCAGGTTCTGGCCGAAGCGGGTCTCGACCGGGTCTCGGTGAGCCTCGACAGCCTCGACGACGCCGTCTTCGCCTCGATGAACGACGTCGACTACCCCGTCGGCAAGGTGCTCGACGGCATCGACGCAGCCGCAGAGGCCGGCCTCACGCCGGTGAAAGTCAACGTCGTGGTGAAGCGCGGCGTCAACGATCACGAGGTGGTCGCGATGGCGGAGCACTTCAAGGGAACGGGCCACATCGTCCGTTTCATCGAGTTCATGGACGTCGGCCACACCAACGGGTGGCGTCTCGATGACGTGGTCCCTGCAGCAGAAGTGGTCAAGGCCATCCATGCCAGGCACCCTCTCGAGCCGGTCACGTCGGGGTACAAGGGCGAGGTCGCCGAGCGCTACCGATACCAGGACGGGTCGGGCGAGATCGGTGTCATCGCATCGGTGACGAGGCCATTCTGCGGTGATTGCACCCGTGCCCGCATCTCAGCGGATGGGCAGTTGTACACGTGCCTGTTCGCCACGTCGGGCCATGACCTGCGCGGCATGCTGCGCGATGGAGCCTCTGACGAGGAAGTCGCCGCATTCCTCGGCAGCACCTGGGCGAAGCGCGATGACCGATACTCGGAGATCCGCTCGACTGACACCGTCGGCCTGCCGAGGGTCGAGATGTCGTACATCGGCGGCTGAAGCCCGCCCCGGGTCAATTGTGACCTCACCCTGTGGGTTCATATGATCCTCCGGGCATTGCAGGACCACCCTGGGGAGGGGCAGACAGATGACGGCGGTGGTGACCGGCGCATCGGGGCATCTCGGAGTCAATCTCATAGCCGACCTGCTGGCCCGCGGTGAGAACGTGAGAGCCGTGGTCCACCGCAACCTGGCCCCGCTCGAAGACTTCGACATCGAACGGGTGACGGGCGACGTCCTCGATGTGCAGTCACTCGAGGCGGCCTTTGCCGGCGCCGACGTCGTCTACCACCTCGCAGCGATCATCTCGATCGCAGGCGACCCCGACGGGTCGGTGCGGGCCGTCAACGTCCAGGGGGCGGACAATGCTGCCCGCGCTGCACTCGGAGCCGGGGTGCGGAGGTTCGTCCATTGCAGTTCGATCCATGCTTTCGATCTGGCCCACATCAGAGACGTCGTCGATGAGACGTCCGCCCGGATCCCAGAGGGATCGGCTGCTCATCCTGCCTACGACCTCTCCAAGGCAGATGGGGAGCGCCGGGTGCGCTCATGGTTCGACCGTGGCCTCGACGGAGTCGTGATCCACCCGACGGGTGTCATCGGCCCGCACGATCCCGAGCCATCTCGAATGGGCCGGGTCTTCCTCTCACTGCACGAACGCACCATGGCCGGGCTGATTGCCGGGAGCTTCGATTTCGTGGATGTCCGGGACGTCGTGGACGGGATCATCGAAGCGGCCGGCCGCGGTCGGGCAGGAGAGAGCTACCTGCTGCCCGGTCGAAGGATGACCATCCGCTCACTGGCTCAGATCGCCGAATCGGTGACGGGGGTGTCTCCCCCGCGATTCACCTCGCCCATGTGGGCCGCCCGGATGGGGGCCCCCTTCATCGAGTGGTACGCCCGTCGCCGCGGCACCGACCCGCTGTACACCTCCGAGTCGCTCGCCGCATTGCGGACCACTGCCCACATCGACGGGTCACTGGCTACCCGGGACCTCGGGTTCTCGGCGCGGCCGATCGAGGACACCGTTCGTGATATCTACCAGTGGTTCTCCGACAGCGGAGCGATCTCCATGACGCATGCCTCATGAGTGAATCCGAGATCCACGCCTGGCTGACGGGTCTCGTCATCGCCCTCGCCGTCGTCACGTTCGTGCTCCTGGTATTCGTCCCGGCGCCGTATGGACGTCATACGCGCGCCGGGTGGGGGCCGGGCCTTCCCAACGCCCTCGCCTGGGTCATCATGGAGTTGCCCGCCACGGTGCTGTTCGCCTTCGTCTACCTCCGGGGCGACAACTCGCTGGGATTCGTGCCCCTACTGCTGTTCTCCATGTGGCAGGTCCACTACGTCAATCGAACCTTCGTCTTCCCGTTCCGGCTGCGCACCCACGGCAAGCGGATGGCGCTCGTGGTGATCGTCCTGGGGTTCGCCTTCAACAGCCTCAACGCCTACGTCAATGCCCGGTGGATCTCCCACCTCGGCACGTACGACCTCTCATGGGTCCTGGATCCGCGCTTCTTCCTCGGTGTCGGCGTGTTCTTCACCGGGATGGCGATCAACCTGCGCGCAGATGCCGTGCTAATCGCGCTCCGCTCACCTGGCGAGACGGACTACAAGATCCCCGAGGGTTGGCTGTTCGAGCACGTGTCGAGCCCCAACTACTTCGGTGAGATCGTCGAGTGGCTCGGATGGGCGCTGGCGACCTGGTCGATGCCCGGCCTCGCATTCGCCATCTACACGGCGTCGAACGTCGGGCCCAGGGCCTTCGCCAACCGACGCTGGTACCGCGAGACGTTCGACGACTACCCGGCGGACCGCAAGGCGCTCATCCCGTTCATCCTGTAGATGCGGATCACCGCAACGACGACCCGTCTCACGCGGCTCGATTCAGCGCTCAGCAGGGCATGTACCGCTCGACCGTGATGACGAGCATCTCGTAGGCTTTGAGATCGCCCGTCACCGCCACCGGTCGATAGACACCCTCTGAGGCATTCCAACCCACCAGCGGTTCGTAACTGCTCGGCCATCCACGGAAGAAGCAGAAGCGGGCGTATTCGACACCCTCCGACGACACCATCGTGATCGTGCCGTCGTGGCGACCGGCGCCGAACCGGCCCACCTCGATGGACTTCCGCCAATTCCAGAAAAAGCGATCCTGATCGACGTTCTTGATCACCCTCAGGTCGTACCACCGAATGCTGCCCGGGATCTTTCTCACTTGCTCCATGCCCTGGGGGGTGACGAATTTGTGCTCGATGACTTCGGTCTCACTCCCCAGGCCCTCGACACCGTTGATGAACACGGCGCCGATCCCCTCCACCTCGAGCATGGCGTACCCGAAGTCGGTACCCGACCCGGGGCTGGCGGGACGGGGCTCGGAACTCGAAGAGGCGGCAGGGACGAGTAGAGCGAAGACGAGCACCACACTGAGTGCGGCCAAGCCGAGCGAGCGGGGGCGTTTCACGATATTTCCTCCTTGAGGAGACCCCGCCAGCCGAGCATTCAGGCTTCGATCGTCTAGGGCAGATAGGCCCTTTGCTTCTCAGACCAGCCAGCGCTCTGCGACCGTCTTCATCTCCATGAAGAGCCTGAGGTAGTCCGGGCCGCCCGCCTTGGCATTCGAGCCCGACATGTTGAACCCACCGAAGGGTTGGACGCCGACGAGGGCCCCGGTGATCTTCCTGTTGATGTACAGGTTGCCGACGTGGAACTCACGCCTCGCCCGCTCGATTCGCGACCTGTCCCTGCTGTGGAGCCCCCCGGTCAGACCGAACTCGGTCCCGTTGGCGATGTCGAGCGCATGATCGAAGTCGCGTGCTCTGATCACCGAGAGGACCGGTCCGAAAATCTCGTGCTGGGCCAGCCTGGCTTCGGGTTCGACTCCGGCCAACACCGCCGGTTCGATGTAGTACCCACCGTCCTGACCGACGGCCGAGCCACCCTGGATGAGATCGGCCTCGCTCTTGCCGCGGTCGATCTCCTCGAGGATCATGCGGTGCTGGCTCTCGGAGATGACGGGCCCGACCTGGCCGTTCTCCATCGGCGACCCGATGCCGAGTGCCGCCGTGTTCGCAACCACTCTGTCGAGCACCTCGTCGTGGATGCCGTCGACCAGGATGAGTCGTGAGCACGCCGAACACTTCTGCCCCTGGAACCCGTAGGCGGACTTGACCGCATCGATGGCCGCCAGTTCCAGATCGGCAGTCTCATCCACGATCAGCGCATCCTTGCCGCCCATTTCCATGAGCGACCGCTTCAGCCATTGCTGGCCGGGATGCACCTTCGCCGACCTCTCGGCGATTCGAAGGCCGACCTCCTTGGATCCCGTGAAATTGATGAACCTCGTGGTCGGGTGGTCTACCAGCAGATCGCCGATCTCGGATCCGGCGCCGGGCAGGAAGTTGATGACGCCGGGTGGGAAACCCGCCTCGGCCACGAGTTCCATGAACCCGACACCGATCATCGGGGTGGTGGACGCCGGCTTCAGCACCACGGTGTTTCCCGCCATGACCGGACCGAGCGTCATCCCGACAAGGATGGCCAGAGGGAAGTTCCACGGCGGGATGACCACCCCTGCGCCGAGTGCGACCAGATGAGACGAGTTCTCCTCACCGGCGAACGGGAATACCTGCACCGGTTCCTCGAGGCGGACCGCTTCCCTGGCGTAGTAGTCGCAGAAGTCGAGAGCCTCGCAGACGTCGGCCTCGGCCTCGCCCCAGTTCTTCCCAGCCTCGAAGCACTGCCACGCGGCCAGTTCGAATTTTCGGGATCGCATCAACTCGGCGAGATGCATGCCGTATCTGGCTCGCTCGATCGCCGGCAGTGACGACCAGGCAGGGAACGCGGCCCATGCCGCAGCCAGGGCCGACTCTGCTTCGGCTGCCGAAGCAGAACCGACGCGGCCTATGACTCGATCGGGCCGGGAGGGGTCGACGCTCACGATGCTCTTGGAGGTAGCGACAGGCGACCCGGCGATGATGGGCGAGGCGTCTCCGCCGAGTTGGCTCTCGACCCCGGCGAGTGCCGTCTCGAAGGCAACACGGTTGGCCGGATTGGCGAAATCGGAATATGGCTCCGGGCGATAGGGCTCGAACATGGCTCCTTCTCAGAACGTCGCCCCCCAAGTATGCACCGCGGCGCGGACATGCGAGACGTGGCCTACTCTGACGGTCGATGTCAGGAACCTCCTTCGACCCCGCCGCCGAAGCAGCGGAGTTGCGCACCCGCCTCGTCGGCATGGGCGACCGCCCGGTCAAGGGCGAGGCGAAGACCCATCTGCGTGTGGCAACACCCAATCTGCGCCGCCTCGCACGGAGCCGCAGAGACGTGATCGGTTCGGCGGATTCTGCCGAAGCCGAGGATCTCGCAGAGCGGCTGTGGTCGGGTGAGTCCTACGACGAGATGCACATGGCAGTGGAGGTCCTCCATCTTCGACCCGACCTGGTCGGACGCGATCTGATCCTCCGCTGGGCAGACGACCTGGATCATTGGGGCATCACGGATTCGTTCGCCACCGTGGTGCGATCGTGGGTTGCCGCCGAACCCGACCGCCGCTACCAGGTCCTGGACACCCTCGCGGCCGACGAGGACGTGTGGCGCCGGCGGCTTGGCATCGTCTCGACGGTGCTCCTCAGCAGGCGGGGAAGAGAACTGGACAGGACGTTCGCCCTCATCGACAGCGTCATCGACGACCGCAGGCAGAAGATCGTCAACGCAGTGTCCTGGGCACTACGCGAGATGGTCAATGCCGCACCCGATCGTGTCGCCACCTACGTCGAGGACCGCGCCGACGACATCCCGGCCAGGGTCCGACTCGAAGTGTGGAACAAGCTCAGAACCGGGCGCAAGGACGGGAAGAAGCGCCCGAGGGGCACCCGGGGCGAGGCAGCCAGGGCCCGGTTCGAGGTCGCCCGCCAGGCGGTCGCCGAGCGGAGGGCTGCGAAGGATCGCAAGCCACCGGGTCGCCGCAGGAAGCAGCGGTGAACGGACACCTGCTCGCGACGATCCTGGATGCCGCCGCCCACGGCAACTTCCCGGACCCCGACGGCACAATCAACATCACGCCCCCGGCCCCGGGAGACACGCAGGGGGTCGTGGCCTTCACGGCCCATCATGTGATCGCCGCCGCAGCCGATTCAGAAGCGGTGCGTTCCCGACTGGATCCCACTGATCTCGGCTCTCCGCTGCTGCCCGGGTTCCTCGAATGGCTGGGCCGGGAGACCGGACGGCAACCGGGCAATCTCGATCTCGTTCTGGCGGCGCTGGCCTCAGGAGCCGGCACCGATCTCGAACCGATCGACGATCCCGGCCACCCGCGAGTCGCCAGGGCGCTGAAGCACCGATCATCAGCCAGGATCCACGGCACCGAATCCGGACTGTTCGTCATTGGAAGGGGACTCGCCAGACGCTGGGAGGTCTCCATCCAGGTGCGGCGTGGCGATCGCGGCACGGGCCTGGGAACCGACCTCGCTTCTGCGGCACGCGATTCGCTCCCCGAGGGGACTCCGCTGTTCGCCCAGGTCGCCCCCGGCAACTCCGCCAGTCTGCGGGCCTTCCTCGGCGCAGGGTTCGCCCCGATCGGGGCCGAGGTGCTCTTCCCGGCCTAATCCGTGGGCGAGGGGGCGAGGTCTCCGTCGACCCACTCACGGTGCTCGTCGCTGACGGGGTTCAGCACGACCCTGCCCACCACCAGGAACCCGATGAGTGCCGCCATGGCGACCTCACGCGGCAATCCGGCGACCGTCACGAGGAGACCCCACACCAGCGGCCCGAGGATGGTGGCGAACCGGCCGACAGTGGCATACAACCCGTAGAACTCACCGAGATGCCTGGGCGGCGAGAGTCGCTGCATGTACACCCGATCCGCCGCCCACAGCCCTCCCAGGGCGATCCCGCCGAGAGCGCCCAGACCCCAGGCCAGCGGCCCGATCCCCGCCACACCCGCCACGATGCCCAACCCCATGG
>JABMPV010000066.1 GCA_013202595.1 bacterium | reverse complement strand
GCCTGGGGCGGGAAGCGAAGGAGACGTTCGTGACCGCCAACCTGAGGCTGGTGGTCGCTTACGCTCGCCGCTACGCCGGCACCCGCGGGATCGATCTCTTGGATCTGATCCAAGAAGGGAACCTTGGGCTGATCCGGGCGGTGGAGAAGTACGACTGGCGGAGGGGGTTCAAGTTCTCAACCTATGCCACGTGGTGGATTCGCCAGGCGATCACCCGGGCTATTGCAGACAAGGCCCGCACCATTCGTATTCCGGTGCATCTCTACGACTCATTGTGTCTGGTGAGGGGGGCGCAGGACAGCCTCAAGGCCGAGCTGGGCCACGACCCGCAACCTGTCGAGATCACCGAAAGAACCGGGGTTGCCCTCGACAGGGTCAAGGCCGTGCTTGGCGTAACCCACATTCTGTCCCTGGAACAACCGATCGGCGACGACGGCGCCCAGCTGGGCGACTCTATAGAGGACGGCGATGCCATCGACCCGGCCCGGGTAGCCGAAGAGACAGACTTCGCGGACAGGCTGCGCAACCTCATGGAGAGGCTCCCTGAGCGGGAACGCCGGGTTCTGGCACTGCGCTACGGCTTCGAAGACGGGATTCCCCGCACCCTCGAGGAGATCGGCACCGAGTTCCACGTCACCCGGGAGCGGATTCGCCAAATCGAGAAGTTGGCGTTGTGCCGGCTCTGCCACCCTTCCTTCGGGCTCCAAGGATCCGACCTCACATGAGACCCGGTCTGGAGGTCCGCTGATGTCGGCGGAACACCACCGCAAGACAGCCACACGCAAGTTCGTGAAACAGGGCGGGTGTGACGAGACAACAGCCGCGATGGCTGCGCTCGCGCTCCATCCATTCGACAATGACTGGCCAGGGTCCAGAGAGTTCGCCAAGGTGATCCGCAAATGCTCCCGGGCGTTCGCCAAGTCGGCACAGCATGCCACCTGTGAGCAACTCGGCGAACTGGCGTCGGATGCGCTCTTTCTGTACAAGATGCTCGCCGAGGAGCACGGCGAGATGCACTACATCGAGTGGTTCGATGCCGCCCTGGGCGACGGGACATAACGTTGTGGCTGCTGGATGACGGTTTCGGTTGAGTGCGCCGCTGCGTCTCTCCAGTCCGCCCCCGGTCCGCACCCCCCACACCCTCCCACCTGCCCGAACCACAAAGGGAGGCGGTTCCGATCGGGACCGGCGGCCGACAGTCCGCACTCGGCCCACACGCCCGGCACCCTGAACCAGGGCAGCAACATGAGCGGGTGGTGGCACAGGGCGGGTGTGCGGTCGATTGGCTCCTAGCGGATTCGCTGGAGCGCAGCCTGGAATACCCGATTCGATGGACCGTTGCCCAGCACGGCCTCTATCTCAGCGAGTGCCGCCTCTGCTGACATCCCGAACCGTCGGATCAGGTAGACGGCCGCAGCGGTCGGTGTCCGGTTCTGGGCGTGCACGCAGCGTGGCCGGTCGCATTCAAGCAGTGGAGGCTCGCGTCCCGGCCCTGCACACCGCGGCGCGTGTGCCCTAACCTCCCGACATGGCCTCAGAGATGCCAAAAGGTTTCTTCGAGTCGCTGAAGCGACTGGTCTCTACACGCGTGGCCGAGAAGATGGCAGAGAACCCCGAGGCCATCGACAAGCTGCGCTCTCTAGGTGTCCTCGACGAAGAGACCATCCTCGCGGTGGCGGCAGGGACGGCCGACGTCGATGGGATGCTGACGGAACTGCGCCAGAGCCTGCGCAAACTGGCAGTCGAACTCAAGGAGCAGCCGTCGCTCTTGAACGATCTCGACGTGCGGCCGATCGAGGTGCTCGGCGCCAGGCTGGCGTTGCCCGAAACCTCCCTGGAAGACCACCCCACGACGGTGCTCTTCACCGACCTCGAGGGATTCACCGCCTTCACCGTGGCCGAGGGTGATCGGGTGGCGGCCAGGGTCCTCGACGACCACTACCGCATGATCGATCGGCTGACGGCCGGTCGTGGGGGCCGCGTCTGGAAGCGTCTCGGCGACGGGCACATGCTGTCCTTCCCTTCACCTCAGGCCGCCGTCCTCTGCTCGCTCGAGATGATCGAGTCGGCTCCCGCCGATCTCGACCTTCGCTCCGGTGCGCACTTCGGCCCCGTCGTGAGCCTTCACAACGATCTGGCCGGGACCACCGTCAATCTTGCTTCCCGAGTGGCCGACTCGGCCGTGGGCGGGGAGTCGCTGGTGACCGAACCGGTGCGGGAGGAATCCGGAGTGATCTCGGGCGTCACGTTCGGTGTCGAGCGGACGGCAACGCTCAAGGGATTCGGTGACCCCGTGGCCCTCATCCCCGTGGTTCGGTTCGGCTGATCTCGTAGACACCGGGGTTGGCGCAGGACCACCGGCGCGATTCGGGGGAGAGGCAATCACCCTGGGCCAGTGTCGCAAGATGATGCTTCTATGGCGGTCAAGGGGGGTGTGCGAGGAGTTTGTAGATGCGGTGGGTATGCTAGCCTGATG
>JABMPV010000065.1 GCA_013202595.1 bacterium | reverse complement strand
GGCATGGGCATGCCGGCCTCGGCGAGGCGGGCGGCCTCGCTCAGATCGATCGCGTCGGATCGGGATGCGGCTGCCGACAGCCCGGATCTCAGAGACGCCCCTGCGGCCAGTTCGGCAGCCAGCCCGCGCAGGACATCCGCCTCGTCGTCGGCGGTCGCCCGAGTGCGGCCCGACTTCATCTTGAGGAGCACCACCCAACATGCGACGCCGGCGAGGACCAGCCATGGTGGGAGGATCAAGATGGCCGCACCCAGGGCTGCGAGCCCGACCGGTGCTCCGCTCATGAGCAGGGACGCCGCCGTCACTCCGGCTACCAGGACCATTGCTCTTCCAGATCCTCGCCAATCGCCGTGATCGAGGCGACCCGCCGTCGCGGCCCGCGTCGCTCGACGAGCACCACGAGATCCAGCGCGGATCGCAGCAACCGGCGCACCGCCTCGGTCCGCATCGACCCGGCACTCAGTGCCAGGGTCTCGATGCGCCAGACGGCCTCTTCAGCCGTTCCCGCATGGACCGTCCCCAGTGACCCGTCGTGGCCGGTCGCCATCGCCTGTATCAAGTCGAAGGCCTCTGCTCCGCGCACCTCTCCCACGACGATCCGATCGGGCCGCAGCCGGAGCGCATGTCTCACCAGGGACCGCATCGTCACCTCGCCCGCTCCCTCTGCGTTGGGCGGGTGTGCTTCCAGTCGCACCACATGGCCCGACAACCGCAATTCGGCAGCATCTTCGATGGTGACGACCCTCTCCTCGGGTGGGATCACTCCTGAGAGCACGTTGAGCAGGGTCGTCTTGCCGGCCCCGGTGGCCCCGGCGACGACGATGTTCTTTCGCTCTGCCACCGCCGCGGCGAGCAGGCTGCGCCCCTCGTCGTCGACCGCTCCCGTGGCCAGAAGCGCATCGAGATCGGGAACAGCCGGCGTGAAGCGGCGGATGGCCACGACCGGCCCGTCCACCGATGCCGGCGGGACCACGGCATGGAGGCGGGATCCATCCGGAAGCCGGGCGTCGACCGCAGGAGACGATCTATCCAGCCTGAGGCCCAGGGGTGCGATGACCCGCTCCACCGCAGCGACCACCGCGTCTGCGTCGGCGAAGCGGACATCTGACCGTGTGAGGATTCCGTCACGTTCGACCCAGATCTCATCGGGTCCGTTCACCAGCACGTCGCTCACGCCCGGGTCGGACATGAGCCACTCGATCGGGCCCAGACCGACCAGCACGTCGACGGCTTCGGCGGCCACCCGCCGTGCATCGAGCGGCGCCTCCTCCTGCGCGATAGCGATCGCCTCGCCAAACAGGGTCTCCCTGCGGAAGGGCACACCCGAGGCGACCAGTCGGTCGACGACACGGCTCAACCCGGCCATGAGACCTCCCACACCCGGCGCCACGCCGCCACCCACCGATCCCGGGGCGCCGGTGCCCTACCTCCGAGCAGGGCGGCGACTGTGCTGCGGGAGGGCACGGGCAACCGGATACCCCGAATCCGCCCGGGCACCGTCGCCGGCGTCGCCTGGAAGACCCCGGGACCCTCGGTTGGTGGAAACCAGTCGCAGGGAATCAACAGCCGAACCGGGACCACCGGCACGGGAACCCCGCTGGGTGCCGGGCGGGGCGGAAGGCGGAGGACCACGTTCGGCCAGCCATCCACCAATGCTGCAATCACCGTCCCTGCATCGGAGGCCGGCACTCCGCCGTTGCGGATCACCGCCACCCCGGTGCGCTCGGGCGCCAGGTCCGGCCGGCGCGGCCCTTCGGCGACGATATCGGCGAGGGAGGCATCACCGGGGTACGAAGGACCGCCCGGGTCGAGATCGATCAACAGCGCCGGGCCGGGCGCGCCCAACGCCGCCCCGAGCGGTGCGAGCGCTCCGAGCAATCCGTCCTCCGGCGTCCAAATGGCGAGAACCGGCACGAAGCTCCGGGGGACGGCGGTCTGAGGCGCACGCTACGCGCCCCGCCACCTGGTCTCAAGGGGGTCGATCAGGACCTCATCAGCGCACAACGGAGCACCGGCATCGACCGACGGCCCCGGGAGAGCCTCCCCCTGAGGCGAGGGCGGCACTACCCTGCCGCGCATGACCGAGGCCGCCTTCTTCGACCTCGACAAGACAGTCATCGCCAAGTCCTCGACGCTCGCTTTCGCCGGGCGCCTGAGGAAGGCAGGGATGCTGGGACGTCGCACGCTGCTGCGCGCCGCCATGGGCCAGTTGATGTTTGTCCTGTTCGGGGCCGATCACGATCAACTCGAGAAGGCCCGCGCCATGTTGATGAAGCTCACCAAAGGCTGGGATCGGGCGGAGGTAGAGCAGATCGTCCAGGAGGCCCTCGACGAAGTGGTGGCTCCCCTGGTCTATGCCGAAGCCCTGTTCCTCATCGACGAGCACCTCCGCGAGGGCAGACGGGTCTTCATCATCTCGGCGAGCCCGATCGAGGTGGTGCGGCCGCTGGCCAGGTACGTCGGCGTCGAAGAGGTCATTGCCACCAGGGCGAAGGTAGATGCCGAGGGTCGATACACGGGCGAGACCGAGTTCTACGCGTACGCCGAGACGAAGGCGGAGGAGATCCGCCGCTTGGCTGCAGACGAGGGGATCTCCCTGACGCACTCATACGCCTATTCCGACAGCCACACCGACCTCCCGCTGCTCGCG
The DNA here is from genome assembly GCA_013202595.1 of bacterium. Taxonomy (GTDB): domain Bacteria; phylum Actinomycetota; class Acidimicrobiia; order Spongiisociales; family UBA11373; genus JABMPV01. The sequence continues at coordinate 2,924 of JABMPV010000065.1, read as the reverse complement.
GCTGTAGGCCATCCACATGCAGTCAACCCGGACAAGGAATTGCGCGAGGTGGCGGAGGAGCGCGATTGGCCCGTGCTCGAGTTCAACCGCCAGGTCAGCATCGGCAACCGGCTGTCCAGGCCCGTTCCCATCATCTCGGGGGCGACGGTGGCCGCGCTCGCCGGTGCGGCCGTCGTGTGGGCGCTCTCGAGAAACCGCGCCACGTAGGGAACGCCTCGGGGCGCCCCGGCGTTGGACCGACCGGAGGTGGAGACCACATGAGCTTTGGACGCAAGACAGCGGACGTATCGGCCGACGACGCACTTCCCGGACGATCCGGGGCGGTGCAGGTGCCGGAGGCACACTTCGTCAACGGGGCGAGCCTGGAGCCACCCTTCCCCGAAGGCTCAGAGAGCGTCGTGTTCGGGATGGGCTGCTTCTGGGGAGCCGAGCGGATCTTCTGGCAAGTACCCGGTGGCGTCACGACCGCCGCCGGGTACGCGGGCGGCTTCACGCCCAATCCCACATATGAGGAGGTGTGCACCGGACGTACCGGGCACGCCGAGGTCGCCCTCGTCGTCTACGACCCGCAGGTGGTGTCGTTCGACGATCTGATGAAGCAGTTCTGGGAGCAGCACGACCCGACCACACTCAACCGCCAGGGCAACGATGCAGGCACCCAGTACCGCTCGGCCGTCTACACGACGACCGATGGCCAGCGTGACGCCGCCAAGCGCTCACTCGATGCGTACCAGTCGGCGCTGTCGGCCGGCGGCCACGGCGCCATCACCACCGAACTGCGCGACGCTCCCACCTTCTACTACGCAGAGGACTACCACCAGCAGTACCTGGCCAAGAACCCGGGCGGCTACTGCAACCACGGCTTCTGCCAGGTGTCGTACCCCGGAGACTGACACCGGGAACCCTTCGGGTTCCTTGAGAGTTCCGACCATGCCGGAACTCCACCCGAGTGGGCCACCCCCGAAGGGCGGCCCATTCTTCCGGCACGCAGGAGGAACTGCGCTCAGATCTCAGGTGATCTCATCGAGGTCGTCGGGCGGTAGACCCGTGGTTCCCAATTCGGATAGCGAATCCCGAGCCGCCTCGGCATCGGATGCTTCTCGTTCCCTCCGGGCGACCGCTTCCTCACGAGCCCCGTCGATCTTCTCGCTTGTGAGCCTGGGCGCCGCGTAGACGAAGAGCACCAGATAGGCGATGGCGACCACGAAGAACGGCCACCGCAGCGCCGTGGCACGGTCGCCGAAGACATCTGCGGTCACTACCACGAGGCCGCCCAACAGCGACCCGATCGGCATCATCCCCCATCCGAAGAATCGATAGACGCTGTTCACCCGCCCAAGCAGGTGATCTGGGATGATCGTCTGGCGCAGCGACACCGTGATGATGTTCCACAGGACGGCCACCGTTGTCCCAAGAGCGAACATCAGGAACGCCATCCACCAGCGGGTGGAGAAGCCGATGACCGCGGCGGTGAAGGCGCTTCCGAGCATGGTGAGATAGAGCGAGGGCCCGCTTCCGATGGTCTTGGCGATACGGGGACCGAAGATGCTCCCGAGGATTCCGCCGATGGCGCCGCCCATGATGAGCAGCGAGTACACGAAGGTGCCGACGCTGTCGAAACCGAGGGAATCGGCCATCGAGCGCAGCACACCGGTGAACAAGCCGGTCTCGAGATCCAGGTTCTCCTGGGCGAAGAGGATGAAGGTGGCGAAGGTCATCATCCCGAGAGCGTTGAGGAACCCGAGCACGATCGCCATGGGGCGGAGCAGCGGGTGCCGCCACAGCCACATGAAGCCTTCCTTCATCTCCGCCTTCCAATCGATCTTCTCGCTGCGGGTGTCCTCGGCATGGACCGCAGGTTGGAAGTCTCCGGCGATGAGGAACACCAGAGCCGCGGCGACCGCGAACGTGCCGGCATCCACGAAGAACGGAAAGGCGAAGCCGATCCCCATGAGCAGACTCCCGATGGGCGGCCCGGCAAACGAGTTGGCCACCATCTCGGCGCCCCAGAGGTTTCCGTTTGCCTTTTCCAACTGCTCGGGTGCGACGATGGCCGGAAGGAAGGTCTGCGCCGCGTTGTCGCGAAGCACCTCGGCAAACCCCATGAGCAGGGCGGCGATCACCAACACCGTGTACACCACCATGTTGCCGCCGACGGCAACGCCGGACGAGAGTTCTTCGGGCGTCGGCAATCCGGTCTCGTTGACGAGGACCACTGCCGCGACCACCGCAGTGAGTGCGGTGCGGACCACATCCGCTCCCACCATGATCTTGCGGCGATCGACCCGATCGGTGATCACCCCGGCGGGAAGCGTGAACACGAGCCACGGAAGTCGCTGAGCCACCGCGATCAGAGCGATGAGCACCGGGTTCCTGGTGACGGCCGAAGCCAGCCAGGGGTAGGCGAAGAACGCAATGCCGTCACCGAGGTTGGAGATGACGCTGGCAGTCCATAGACGCCAGTACTCCGGACTGAGTTTCGTCTTGATCCTGTCCTTGGTGGCGGTGGTCATCCGGTCCCCTCGTCGTAGATGTCCCCGTCCGGAAGCGACGGACGGTCTGTCGTATACAGGCCCAGAAGCATCCCGTAGGTGGTGGAGCCACCCGGGGAGGATCCAGCGAACTCCTCGCCGAGTGCCATCAACCGGGCTTGGAACTCGTGGGCCAGGTGATGGGGAATGCGGGCGTGGCGCAGGGTCAGGAGCGATGCCTCGCCCTCATTCGGCTCTCGCGCCTCATCGATGGCCTCTGCGATGAACGGCGGTATCCCCTGCTCCTCGACGCCCGGGATCGAGGGGAACACGAAAGTCTTGGCGACCCGGCCGTAGAACTTCTCGACGACGGCACGCACCTTGCGGGCTCGCACCACTCTGATCAGCCCCGAGTCCTCGAGAGCCTTGACGTGGTGTCCCACGGTGCCCTTG
>JABMPV010000064.1 GCA_013202595.1 bacterium | reverse complement strand
TAAACTCACGCTAGAAAGGGGTTGCGGCGTTTGCGTCGGGAACCGAACAATAAATCGGACAACGGAATGAACGGGACCGCTTCGCTTGGCTAAAATCTCTTCTCTATTCTCCTCGCATAGGCCCAGTACCGAATGGCACTGCCGCGGGTAGCGAACAGACAAGATGCGGTTTATAGGCAAGGCCATATGCGTTGCCAGGTCGTGGTTAGTCTGCCCAGAGTTCGCCGAAATGACCCATTTTTGCGAACGCGGCAGTGCCATTCGGCCCAGTACCCTCTCTGTTTCATTGCTGAACTTCTTCACTGCCTTCGCTCGAACCGAAACACAGCACTTTGCCGCACTGGGTGGACGCGAAAAGCCGACCGCCGGCCGCCGCCATTCTTCCCTCGGTCGGGATACCTTACTTGCGTAGCAGCATGGGCCTGTCATGCTGGCTGGCGTATCGCTTTCCATCTCTTGGCCGAAGGACCGCAAACGATTCCCGGCAAGCCGAAACCCGATCGTTATATTCTCTTCGTGAATTCGCCATGAGTGAGCAGGACGGGTTGTTGTACTGACTCCCGCATCGATTTCCAGCAGGGAAAATGCCATGAAATTGCAGAGGATGTCCGTGCTGGCCGTGGGTTTGTTGCTGCTCGTTGCGTCGGCTGCACTGGCACGCAAATGGACCGACAATACAGGGAAGTACTCGGTGGAAGCCGAATTGGTGGATGTCCAGGGCGACAAGGTCGCGCTGAAGAAGTCGACAGGCTCGGTGATCACGATGCCGATTGCCCGGCTGAGCAAGGCCGACCAGGACTATCTGACAGACCTTGTGGCTCGCCGAAATGCCCAACAGGGGGCAGCGCCCGATCAGCCGAACGAAGGTCCAAATCAGACGGCGACGGTCGGCCGCCGCGCCATTGAGGCGGCACTCGATAAACGGCATGATTTCAGTATCCGGCAGATGCCGCTACGGGAAGCAATACAAAACTTGCTCGAGCCGGAGGAGATACCGTACTACGTCAATTGGCCCGCCTTGGCCGACGAACTCGGTGTGCGCGGCGAAGAACCGGTTGAGTTCGCCGCCAAAGGGATCGTGGTGCGCGACGCGGTAAACAAGCTGCTCGGCTCGCTCGACATGGGATGGTTGATTCGGGATGAAGTGCTCTACATCACCGGGCCGATCGACAGCGAAATGCCGCGCAACAGCGAGCCGATCGTCTACCGTACGAGTTTATCTCGGGTACGGATGGACTCCCTCGCCAAGGGTATCCGGAGCAAAGTGTTTCCCCCATCGTGGGACACGGCCGGTGGACCGGGACGCGTGACGGCATTGGGCGACCGTGTGGTTGTGATCTTCCAGATTCCTGCGGTTCATCGTGAAATCCTACGACACTATGGAAAAACGCTCGAGCCCGTGTATGCGACTGGGCGGAAGGCTTTCGAGCGTTCGCCGGGAGAAGCTCTTTCCCCCACGCAGGTTATCCGTCAGGTCACGAAATGCGACTTTCTGAACGTCCCGTTGAAGGAGGCGACAGCGGAGTTGCAAGCGGCCCACGGGTTGAAGATCGAGTTCGACACGGCTGCTTTGGACAATTGGGGCGTCTCTGTTGATTCTCGGGTCACACTACAACTCAACGGCGTTCGATTGGAATCGGCATTGAACCTGTTGACCGAGCAGGTCGACTTAGGCTGGTATGTGGACGGGGAGCACGTTGCGATCACTCACCGTGTCGACGCACAAGAAAAGAAGCTCTCGGACATTGTCTATGACGTGGGCGACTTGGTGCAGGCCGCCGGAGAGGATTCCCTGCCCTCGATCGCAGCGGCGATTCGCGCGACGGTTCGTACCCCCCTGGGCCGGCGGGCGGTCGGACGGCCGGATCCCGTCCAAGCGACCGGTGCCGGCAAATTGAGGGTTCGGGCGTGTTTCGCTGACCACCGCCGCATCGGAAGGCTGCTGGACGATCTCCGTGCCGCTTACGGACTGACACCAACCGAGGGCGACAGGTAACAGAAGCTGATTGGCGTTTGACGCCATGTCGGCAATCCGTGTTGCATGACGGAGGACGATAATATGAAACGAATCCTTCTCCTAGCGAGTATCGCCGGGATCGCATTGGCACAGGTAACTGCCACGGATAGTGCCACCAAATTGCCCAACTACGAGGAGACATGTCCATGAGAACGCAAATTATGGGGATGTTGCTCGCGAGCTTGCTGCCAGCGGTCGGAGCCCTCGGCACCTCGCCGGCTGATTCAGCTCCGAAATCGGATGAGCAGGGTTCAGAGGCTGTTCCAAGCCCTGGACTGCCATCACCGCGGTCACGGTCGGAACCGCCTGCGGTCTTGAAGCCCGAGCAGGAAGAGGCTATCGCCGAACTCAAGAAGCTCGGATGTCGCTTTCCGAAAAGGCCGGTGGTGAGCTTGACCCTGGGCCGGCGAGTCGGCGATGCCGACCTGGTGCATCTCAAAGGCCTGCCCAATCTCCGGGAGTTGCGGTTTGAGGAAACACGGGTCAGCAACGCCGGTCTCGTACATTTGAAGGACTTGCCCGGCCTCCAAACTCTGGGACTCATGGGTCGAGCTATCCGGAAAAAGCTGACGGGGAAGGGGCTGCTCCATCTGAAGGATCTCAAGAGCCTTCGATCGCTACGTCTAGCCTGGATACCGGTCAACGACGCGGAGTTAGTTGTCTTCGGAGGCATTCTGCATGCATGCCTTGGCTGGGTGATCGGCTGCTTTCTGGATCATGTGCGTTCAAAGGGCGTT
>JABMPV010000063.1 GCA_013202595.1 bacterium | reverse complement strand
CAGTCGCCAGTCGCCAGTCGCCAGTCGCCAGTCGTCAGTCGTCAGTCGTCAGTCGTCAGCATGAGCATGGCCGGGTCCCGCCGAGACGGATGTCGGACATCGGACGTCGCACAGCCGCCCGCAGGGCAGCGCGGTCAACCGTCACACCACCAGGGTGTTGTGGTGCGTCAGGCTCTGCCAGCGGCCGTCGCGCTCCTCCCACAATCCGGTGAATCTGAGTCTTAGAACGCTGCCGTCGGGCAGTCGCTCCACGCGGTACTCGCCGAGCACGAGTGCCAGGCCGCCGGGTCGGGTGAGCGTGACGTCGTACGGGCCGACGAACATCGGACCGGGTCCCTGCTCTGCGACCCACGCGAGATACTCGGCCTTGCCCCGCACCCACCCGTCGTAGTTGGTGTACATCCACTCGTCGGCCAGCACCTCATCCAGTTCCCCGATGCCCTCTGAGGTGATGGAGGCGAACCACGCCTCGTACTGGTCGATCAGATGCGCCTTCAGGTCGTCCATGCCCGTACTCCTTTCGATCCGCCGAGCCTATGCGGATCGCGTAGCGTTGGGGAAACGAAACGAGGAGAGACATGGGCGAATTCGACGGCAAGGTTGCACTGGTCACGGGCGGGGGTTCGGGAATCGGCAGGTCGACCTGCGTCGAGTTCGCAGCCATGGGCGCATCGGTGGCCGTGTGTGACATCTCGCCCGAAGGCGGAGCCGAGACGGTCGAGATGATCGCGGCTGCAGGCGGCACGTCGGCGTTCATCTCTGTCGACGTCACGGTCGAAGACCAGGTTCGAGAGATGGTCGACGCGGTCGTCGAGCACTTCGGAGGCCTCCACATGGCCTACAACAACGCCGGTGTGGAAGGGATGCGCGTCCGCCTTCACGAGACGCCCACCGAACATTGGCGCAAGGTGATGTCCATCAACGTGGACGGCGTCTACTTCTGCATGAAGTACGAACTGGCCCACATGGTCACCCACGGCGGCGGGGCGATCGTCAACGCCTCATCGACGTTCGGCCTCGCCGGTGGGGCAGGTGGGCCCTACCCGGCTTCGAAGCACGCCATCGTCGGCCTCACCAAGAGCGTTGCGCTGGATTACGCCCTCGACGGGATCAGAGTGAACTCCGTGCATCCCGGCGCCATCGAGACCCCGATGATCGACCGACTCAGGGACGACCCGGTCTTGGGGGAGGCACTCGCAACCATGCATCCAATGGGACGCATGGGCCAACCGGAGGAGATCGCCGAGGCCGTGGTCTGGCTGTGCTCCGACAGGGCCTCGTTCGTCACGGGACATACGATGGTGATCGACGGCGGCAACCTGGCGGTCTGATGTTCCACGACATCCCAGCATCCATCAGACAGCGGATGGATGAACTCGAGAAGGCCGACGTCGTCGACCGCACCGACGGCACCGCTCGACTGCTCCGACTGCGCCAGGTCAACCCGGCCACAACGCCCCTGCTGGCGATCCTGGCTGCCTCGGCGCCCGACGGACGCATCGTCGAAGTCGGGGCGAGTGCGGGATACTCGACCATGTGGTTGGCGCTCGCCGCCCGCGCAATGGGACGCCACATCACCACCTTCGAGTGGGACCCCCGCAAGGCGGCGATGGCCCGCGACACCTTCGAGCGAACCGACCTCGAAGACATCGTCGACCTCATCGAGGACGACGCCAGGGACCATCTCGCCGCGCTGGACGATGTCGGATTCTGCTTCATCGACGCCGAGAAGGAGTTGTACGAGGACTGTTTCGACCTGGTGGTGCCCAACCTCGTGCCCGGAGCGATCCTCACCGCCGACAACACGCTCAATCATCGGCCCACCCTGGGACCGCTGATCAACCGGGCTGCAGCCGATGAGCGACTCGACACGGTGGACGTGCCCATCGGAATGGGCTTGCTGGTGGTCCGGCGGGTCTGACGCGCAGACCCGTCGACCTGCCGAACGGCCCTGGTCCTGGAAACATCCTCCCGTCACGGTGACGTGGAGCCAGTCGAGGAGTTGGGTTGAGGGTCGCCGCAGCCGTCGTGTTCCTGCTGATGTGGATCGTGTACCTCGGTCAGGCCGTATCGGTCGTCGACTTCGGATTGGCTCAGCGTCTGGGCCTCCAGGAGCGTCCCGGTACCGTCGATCCCCTGGTGAGCCGACTCGAGTTGGGAACCGCCCGGTGGGACCTGCTGACCCTGTGGACGCTTCCGATCGCCGGAATCCTCATGCTGGCCAACGCGTCCTGGTGGCCGTATCTCGCCCTGATCGGCGGTGGAGCCTATCTGGATGCAGGTGGCCGCGAAGCGGTCAAGGTGCTCGGCATTCGCAGCCAAGGACTGCCAGTGGGGGTCCCCAAGGAGTTCCGCCTCGCGATGGGCATGTTCGCCTTGCTCGCGGCAGTCGGAGCCCTGGGAGTGCTCGTCGGGTTGATCGAACTGCTGTAGACAACCGTCAGCCCAGCAGCCTCACGAAGCAGTAGATCCCCTCGAAGACACCAAACGCCGGCCAGACGCCCCAGATCACCACCCAATAGGTGACGGTGGGCTGCCTGAAGCCGAGATCTCGATCCCAGACGAACATCGGCACCGCCGTGTACCAGAACGGCACCGACCCGATGAGTGCCAGGAGGAATCCCCAGCGCTCTCCGAGGAGCATCCCGATACCCCCGGCGATCTGGATGGGTGCCCAGTACATGTCTGCCCAGGCGAATCCCTGATTGAACGCGAAGTAGGCCGCGGCATCGGTCGCTCCGGGTTCCCCTCCGTAGACGTTCGCGACGGTCCAGGTGGCCCGGGGCCGCAGCACGGCGACCAGTTGCAGGCCGCCCAGCAACCCCATCAACACCAGGCCACTGATCGCAACCACCAACGTGAGAACGGTGACATCCATGAGGCCCTCCCTACTGCGCCTCGACCCTACGCTTGATCTCGCGCAGGATCCTCTGCTCCATGATGAATGCACCCGGATCACTCATCGCGATCACGATCGCGGTCGCCGGGGTCGCCTCCCAGCGATTGCGCCAGCGGCTGAGGAGGCGAGTTGCCCCGTCCCGTTCGTACAGTTCGAGACACCAACTCGAGCTCCCATCGTCCGCAGCCGCCACCAGTGCATGATCCCGATCGATGCTGATGACGTTGGGCCCCAGGCCCGGGATCATCTTGATCTGGTCGCCGACCTGGAGGTCCTGGAACTCGGGCACCATTCGATCGGCACTCGGGATCCCATCGTTGTCGATTCGGTCGTAGCTGTACCAACCGGCCCTCCCGAACCCCATCTGGACGAGCCACGGCCAGACATCTCGAGGCCGCGCATCGATCGTGACGGCCCTGGTGGAAACAACCGCCTCAGGTGTCAGTTCATCACAGGGCATGTCCCTGGCCACCTCGTCGTCGGTGGCTCGCCACCTCATGTGCCAGGGCCGGATGATCCAGAGACACAGGCCGATAATCACGAGCATCGCAACCAGCGCGGCGAGCGCTCCCCACGCCCAGCCGAGCCAGACGATCAATCCGATCAGCGCAGCGGCACCAGCCAGTAGCACCCCGAGCACGATCAGCATGACGTTCCTCTGGGTCTTCACAAGTCCTCCCGGCAGCGTCCGACCAATGCTCTCCCCGGAACGGCCACAGCCGATAGAGCCGAACGGCCGATTCGCCGCGTGAACCCAGGATCGAATCTTCGAGCGAGCCGACTACCCAGTGCTGCTCACCCACGCCTCCGTGTACCACTCGAAGCGGAACACCTCGTTGGGGTCCTCGCCGCCGGGGCGGGGCGAGGTATACGGATTCGTGTACGACCAGACCACCTCGCCGTCGGAGTCGATCCGGTAGACGGTGCCGGCCGGTCCGTCGGTCACCAGCGTCGACCCATCAGGGAGTCGCTGAGATCCGGAGATATGGTCGGCAAACCAATCCGCCTGCCAACTCCACAACACTTCGGCGTCGCTGAACTCGTCGCCAGCCGACAGGGCAACTTCCTCGACCGATGACCAGGACCGAGTCCGATCGCCATTGTTGAAGATCAGGACGTTGCCCTCTCCAGGGAGACCGTCGGCGATCCATTCGGCGTCGTGTTGGGAGAACAGGATCTGCTCGCCGTCGCCGCCCCAGGCCGCCGGGTTTCCCCACCGGTGTACCAGGTCGCCCGCCGGACCCGCCGCCTCGGTTGTGGTCGTGTCGTGGTCGATCACCCAGATCTCGCTGTAGTTGTGCACGCTCAGGAGAATCTGATCTGTGTTCGGGTCATAGTCGATCGAATTGATGTGGGTGACATCCGCTGACACCCTGCCCGGGGAGTAGTTCAGGTCGACGCGTTCCAGGTGATCCGAGACCGTCCCGAACGTGTCGAGCGTGGGGTCGACATCCTGCACCAGGTGGTCGGCGACGTGCCATTCCCACACGATCTCATCGGTAGTGGAATCCACCTCGACGACGTGATCCATCCACAGCCCATCAGTCGTTACCAAGGCGGAATCCCGACCCATGGCGATGGCGTCACTTTCGGAGATCCACTCCCAAGCGATCATCAGCACGTTGGCGTTCGGCAGCACCGCAACATCGTGATGCTGGTGGCCTTCGTCGTCGGCATACGTGTACTCCCAGGTCACGGTTCCGTCCCAGGCGATGATCTGCACCAGTCCGCCGATGCCACCGCCGTCGAAGGTCTGCGAGCCGATGGTCCCGGTACGCAGCAGCGACCCGTCCTCGAGTAGGTATGCCGACTGGCCGGGCCGGTATTCACTCTCCCACGTGTGGGCCACGTCGCCGCCGGTGGTGACCAGGTAGGTGGTCGTGGACCCAATCGGAGAGAACAGGACGTACCCACCGTCCACGTCGGTGACGGTGGGGAGCGCTGTGGTCGATACGCCGTTGGTGATCACCGCCGCTTCCGACTGAGCCACCGTCACGCTGGTGGTGGTCGCCGGCAGATCTCCCTCCACGTTCCCGACCTGTTCGTCTGTGGCGCTGCACGCGGCCAAGACGATCGCTGCGAGCACCAATCCAACCGTGCCCTTCATCACCACAGTCCTCTTTCTCTTGTGCTCCACTCTGGCAATGAGAGATCAGAGAAGTGTGAAGCAGAATGAGGAATCACCTGAATCTCGGTGCTCGACCGCTCGGTTCGCGAACGATTCGTGGGCCTGGTAGTACGGCTTTCACACCCCCGGTTCGTCGCAGGACTGGAGAAGCCGCAGGCTTCTCCCAAGGAACCCGAAGGGTTCCCGTGGGCCTGGCAGGACTGCAACCTGTGACCGGGCGCTGGCATCGGCCAGCGTGCGGGAATGTCACCCGACGGATCAAGGCCCGTCGGCGTGCTCGCCCAGAACATCAATCGTCCGCCGCGGCACCAGCGTCCCGCCCAGAAGGTGTGCGGGTAGGAGCGGCAAATCGGTGAGGAGAGCACCGTCTTGCACTTGCGCTATCGGCAGAGGTGGAATCGACTCGTACGGCATGAACCAGAGGACGCTGTGCGTGGCAAGCAGGAAGCCCAGTGCGATCTCCGCGTTAGGCAACGCCTCATGGAACATGAACTGCCAGGCATCCGGTTGGCTCACTTCAAGACGGGCAGCGAACAACCTCATCGAGAAGGTGGTTCCGGCCGCTTGCAGATCAGCGAAGAGACCCACAAGTGGTCCTGAAGCGAGGTCTTCGGAACGCTCATAGTACATGTGAGCTTTGAACTGAAAGAAGACAAACCAGCGTAAGAACCGCTGGAGATCGAGATGCCCGCCCTCGTGAAGGAAGGCAAAGAGATTCGCACCGGCGAGTTCCTCAAGATCGCTGGCCCATCCTGAGTTGCAGTCGCGACAGAGGAGATTCCTAACGATTCCATCGAGGCGAACACCGGTATGGCTGACATCTCCTGCATTGCCCGAGAACCGGATGTACCCGTCGAGCAACTCACGTCGCATCGCCTCGGTGTCCGGATGATCCCGAATGCCGAGAATCGCTTCCCCCACCCTTCGATGAATCAGGTGCTCGCGGGAGGTCTCGGTGTCGACTCCACAACCGTTGCACATGGGCATCTGCCGAGGATATGCGCTGGCCTCGGCCACTGCGATCACACCAGATGGCGATTTCGGGAGGGGTGTACTTAGGAATCGCCACCCCAGGCACGTCGCCTGTCAGGTGCAATTCCGTCTGAGTGTGCTGTGACACAGGGAACGCACTCGCCGCACCGTGACGTGCGTCGGTGCATACTTCAGTGCGGGGACAAGGTCGCCGCAGGCGACCCGAACGACCTTCGGGTCGGGCCGCACAGGGGCCAGTCAGCGCCGCGCTCTCAGCAACCGGGTGACACTGTGCGGACCCGACGTTCCTCGACGCAGCGCCCTCAGAACGTCGGGAGGCTCCAACCGCCGTCGATGGGGATGGTCGCTCCACTGACGCCTCCAAACAGTGGACCACACAACTCAGCCACGATGGCAGCCACCTCGGGGCGAGTGACCAACCGCCCGATCGGAGTCGTCGCGATGGCCCTCTCCACGAAAGATGGGTCGAACTCGGCGATGTCGTCTGCACTCTCGGCGATCTGCCCCGGCGTCACGCAGTTGACGTTGATATCGGGACCCAGTTCGACGGCCAGCGTCTCGGTGAGCGTCACGACCGCTGCCTTGGCGAGCGAGTAGATGGAGTGGTTGCGAAGGTAGGCAGAAGCCGCCGACACATTGACGATCCTGCCCCATCCTGCCTCACGCATACCGGGCACAACCGCTTTGACGGCCGCGTAGGCCGCCGTGACATTGGCATCGAAAATGGTCCGGAACTCCTCCAGCGGCATCTCGGCGAACGGCGTCATGGAGAACGGCCCGTAGTTGTTGACCAACACCTGGATCGGCTTGCCCAGCGCCTCGACGGCATCTATAACCAGTGTCTCCACACCGGCAGGCGTGCCGCAATCTCCCGCCACCGCCACGGGTGACCCACCAAACTCCACCATCTGCTGGACCAGTGAGTCGGCCGGGTCCCGGCTCGATCGGTAGTTGACCGCGACGTCGGCCCCGCGCTCGGCGAGGGCGAGTGAGATCGCTGATCCGAGGTTGCGGGATCCGGCCGTGACCAGGGCGGCCTTGCCATCGAGGAACCGTTCAGACATCTCATCTCCTCCCGAAGCCGTGCTGCCGACCGGTTCCGGAACCGAGGCCCCCTCGTTCCGGACCGGCCGACCGCACGAGTTCACAAGCTAGTCGATCAGATCCTCGATGGGAGCAAATCCGCCGTCGTATTCCAATACGGCGAGTGCCTTCTCGAACAGGGCGTACGCCTCGGGGGTGCGGAACATCGGGTCGGCCTTGAAGCCGACATACGAGATGCCCTGGCCCACTTCGATCTCCGCGTTCGACAGGGGCATGCCCTCGTCCGAGACGGCACAGATGAGGTCGGGTACGACTGCCAGGAGCTTGTCACCGCGAT
>JABMPV010000062.1 GCA_013202595.1 bacterium | reverse complement strand
GCCTCCCGATCATCGCCGAAGACCTCGGCGAACTCCACGAGAGCGTGCCTGCGCTGCGTGACCTGCTCGCCCTTCCCGGTATGAAGATCCTCCAGTTCGCGTTCGACGGCGACCCGGCGAACGACTTCCTCCCCTCCAACTACCCGGAGAATTGCGTCGTGTACACCGGCACCCACGACAACCAGACGGCGGCAGGGTGGCTCGGTGCCACCGATGAATCGTCGCGGGCGAGAGCCCTCGAGTACCTGGACTCCGATGACAACCGCTTCGCACGCGATCTCGTCGCCGCTGCATGGCGGTCACGCGCCGATCTGGCGGCGGCCCCGATGCAGGATCTCCTCGGCCTCGACGACGAGGCGCGCATGAACACCCCGGGCGACCCGGCCGGCAATTGGACATGGCGGATGGAACCGGGTGCCATGACACCGGACCTCGCAGCATGGCTCCTCGACTTGAACCGGTCCTCCGGGCGAACCGGCGGCTGATCGGCTCGGAACGTCGCCTGCAGCCGCGGCGTGTAGCTTGAGACCGTTCGCGCAGGGAGACCTCACATCAACACGGATCTCGGAAACCGGCTCGCAGCCTTGCGCAGCGTCCCCTTGTTCAGGGGCCTCGGGAAGAGAACGCTTCTCGAACTCGACAGGCGCGCCGAAACAGCTCGCTTCACAGCAGGTGCGACCCTCATCACGCAGGGCGAGCCCGGCCAATCGCTCTACACGCTGCTCAGCGGCCGGGTCTCAGTGGTGCGCGACGGCGCGCTGGTCGGCGAACTCACGGCCGGTGACTACTTCGGAGAGCTGTCGCTCATCGACGGAGAGCCGCGCAGCGCAACCATCACCGCTGCCGATACGACCACGGTCTTGATGATCCAGGCTGCAGACTTCCATGCGCTCATGAAGCTCCCTGATGTGGCCAACGAGGTACTTCGGGGGCTCACGGCACTCATCAGGAACCCGCTTGCCAAATTCCCCGAAGAAGACGGTTCCGATCGGTAGGTGCCCGGGTCTGCCCATCGAGGTCGCCGACATCCACCCGTCCGTGCGGGTATCGTCGCGGCCGATCGGTGAGGAGGGCATGTGACGGTGGAACGGCGATACCTGTCCGGATTCGGTGGCGAACACTCGACTGAGGCCGTGGCAGGCGCTCTCCCTGTGGGACAGAACTCCCCACAACGCGCACCGCTGGGGCTGTATGCCGAGCAACTGAACGGGACGGCGTTCACCGCGCCACGCTCCGAGAACCAGCCGCGTACGAGGAGACGGGTGGCGGCACCCTGACGATGAAGTTCGACGGGCGACTATTCGCCGCCCGGATCGAGCATTCGCCGCTCGACGTGGTTGCCTGGTACGGGTCCCACGCCCCGTACCGGTACGACCTCGCCCGCTTCAACACCATCGGGACGATCTCCTTCGATCACCCCGGTCCCTCGATCTTCACCGTCCTCACGGCGGCGTCGGATCGTCCCGGCACTGCAAACGCCGACTTCGTGATCTTCCCCGACCGATGGATGGTGGCCGAGAACACATTCAGGCCGCCCTACTTCCACATGAACGTGATGAGCGAGTTCATGGGCCTCATCCACGGCGTGTACGACGCCAGGGAGGAGGGGTTTGCGCCCGGGGGCATGAGCCTGCACAACTCGTTCTTCCCCCACGGCCCCGACACCGACGCGTTCGAGAAGACCAGAGATGCCGAACTGACTCCGGCAAAGCAGACGGGGACCCTGGCGTTCATGTTCGAGACGAGGTACCCGCTCGTCCCGACCGGGTACGCGTCTTCACTCCCCGCCCTCCAGGAGGACTACCAGGGCGTGTGGGGAGGCTTGCGGCGGAAGTTCGAAGGCTGACCGGCCCGGTCAGACCACGGGCCGATCGATCTCGAACAGGTCGCCGGTGCGGACGTAGCCGCTGCCTGCCATCCTGCCGACGGCCTTGAATGCCTGGTGGTCGATCCGGGTCCCATCGACCAGATCGGTCATGACGTGGACCCTGAGGACCTCGCCGAAGACGACTGAGGCGGTGATCGGGTCGCCGACGTCGACCACCTGTGTGGTCCGGCACTCCATGCTCGCCACCGCCTCGCCACCATCGGCGCGCTCACAACGGTCCCGGGCACCGCCGTCAGGCCGGCGATCTCAAACTCGTCCACATCCGGCGGATAGTCGCCCGAAGTCGCATTCATGGCTTCGACGGTGCCCTCGGTGACCATGTTGAGTGTGAATTCTCCCGTAGCGATCGCGTTGGCGAGAGAGTCCTTCATCCGACCGTGGAAGCCGGGGCAGAACAGCACGGTCGGCGGAGTGCCGACCACCATGTTGAAGAACGAGTACGGCGCCAGATTGCGTCTGCCATCCGCATCGGCGGTGCCCACCCAGCCGATCGGGCGGGGAACGATCAACCCGCTGAGCAGTTTGTAGCGGTCGACCGGGGCCAACTCGCCGAGGTCGAAGGTGGTCGTGTCGTCCATTGCTGCTCCCCGGAGTGCGTTTCGACGAGGATACGTCCGCCTGGAATGCCAACCACCGATCATCGATCGCCACCCGCATATCATGGGTCTGTCGGCAGCCGCCAGGCTCGTCGCATCGAGATCTCGAGGAGCATGAACATGAGCAAGGTCAAAGTCGGTGTCGCCGGTTACGGCGTCATCGGGAACCGTCTCGCCGCCGGCGTGGTCGCCCAGGACGACATGGAGCTGGTCGGCGTCGCCGATGTCGCACCCACCCTCCCGGTACGGGCACTGAAAGAGCGCGGCATGCCCTTCCCGCTGTTCGCTGCGGTCCCCGGTGCGGAGCAGGGTCTCGAGGCTGCCGGGATCCCGGTCAGCGGATCGTTCGACGACCTCCTCGGCGAGGTCGACATCATGCTCGATGCCGCTCCCGGTGGCATCGGGGCGAAGAACAAGGTGAAGTACGTTGCGGCCGGCGTGAAGGCCGTCTTCCAGGGCGGCGAGTCGGGCGAGGTGGCGGACGTCTTCTTCCACGGCACCGTCAACTACGAGAAGGGTCTCGGGGTCGACTACCTCAAGCTGACGTCGTGCAACACGACCGGTCTGATCAGGGCCGTCCATGCCGTCCACGCATCGGTGGGAGTCGTCAAGACGTTCATCACCATCATCCGGCGGGTCGCCGATCCGGGCGACACCCATCGCGGTCTGACCAACGTGCTCGAGGTCGAACCGATCCCCAACCACCAGGCCGTCGACCTGATGAGCATCATGCCCGACATCGACGCAACGGGGATGCTGATCCACACGCCGGTCACCCACGGCCACATCATCACGCTCTCGGTGACGCCGAAGCAGAAGATCTCAGTCGAGGCGGCGCTCGAGGCCTTCGGCAACTACCCGCGGATCAAGGTCGTCAAGATCTCCGAGGGCTTCAACTCGAACTCCTCGCTGTTCCAGTGGGCCAGGTACATGGAGTACCCGAGGGCCGACATGTTCGAGATCGGCCTGTGGGAGGAGATGGTGGGGCATTCGGGCGATGACCTCCTGTTCGCCATCAACATCCCCCAGGAGTCGGTGACCATCCCCGAGACCATCGACGCTGTGCGTGCCGCCATGGAGATGCACGCAACAGGCGCCGAGGCCGTAGCCGCCACCGACGGCTTCCTCGGGATCTGACGCCGTGGCCGGACTCCCGGCTATCGCGTCGATCGACGACTTCGACGTAGCCGGATCCCGGGTCCTGCTGCGGGTTGACATCAACTCGCCGCTGGACCCGGAGACCCGGCTGATCACCAGCGAGGTCAGGATCGACCGGAGCCTGCCCACCATTCGTGACCTGGCCGACCGCGGCGCCCGTCTGGTCATCATCGCCCACCAGGGCGACACGCTCGACTATCACAACGTGGCGTCGCTCGAACAGCACGCCGGACTGCTTGCGAAGAAACTGGGTCGCCCGGTGGGATTCGTCGACGACGTCGCCGGTCCCGAGGCACGGCGGCGGATCGCCGCACTCGAAGACGGCGACATCCTGCTGCTCGACAACATCCGCTTCCTATCCGAGGAGATGTCCTCGTTCGAACGCGACGTCAAACTGACGCCCGAGCAGATGGCAGGGACGTACCTGGTCCGCAACCTCGCCCCGCTGTTCGACCTGTATGTAAACGACGCCTTTGCCGCCGCCCACAGGGGAGCTCCGTCGATGATCGCCTTCCAGCGACTGATGCCGGCTGCGGGCGGCCGGTTGCTCGAAGCGGAGGTCGCCGGCCTCACCAGGATCCTGGACGACCCGGCCCGCCCTGCGGTGTTCCTGCTCGGCGGCCTCAAGGTCTCGGACGGGTTCTCCATGATGGGCAGGGTCCTCACCGACGGCCTGGCAGACCGGGTGCTCACCACCGGTGTGCTCGGCGAGATC
>JABMPV010000061.1 GCA_013202595.1 bacterium | reverse complement strand
TGCTGACCGCTCGAACGGAGGAGGTCGCTCGGGTGGCCGGCCTGATGGTGGGTGCCGACGACTACGTGACCAAGCCGTTCAGCCCGCGCGAACTCTCAGCCAGGATCGGCGCCGTCTTGCGCAGGGGTCGCTTGCCCGAGGAAGGCGACGACGAGATCCTTCACTTCAAGGGTCTCGTGGTGGATCTCGCCGGGCGTGAGGTCAAACGTGATGACGCTCTTGTCACTCTGACCACGCTCGAGTTCGACCTGCTGGCTGCGTTGGCCTCGTCGCCACGCCGTGTGTTCACACGGGATCAGCTTCTGCAGCGTGTCTGGGGGTGGGACTACTTCGGTGTCGATCGAGTGGTCGATGTGCATATCGGCAACGTCAGGAAGGCGCTCGGGGATGATGCCTCGGATCCGCTGTTCATCGGGACCGTGCGAGGGGTGGGCTACAAGTTCGTGGCTGAGACGCGATGAGGCGCATCACAGACCGCCTCGTGTTCCGGCTGATTGTGTCGCATATCCTGGTCCTGGTTATCGCAGTCGGTGTTACCGCCCTGCTCAGCCGGTCTCTGGCCGGCTCCTTCTTCGAAGATCATCTCCGCGACATGGGACAGGATCAGATGATGGGCGGTATGTCATCGGTGATGTCGGACGAGTTGTCCAGAGGCTTCGATGACTCGTTCAATAGAGCTCTCACTATCGCGATGATCGTGAGCGGCATCGCTGCAGTCGGCGCCAGTGGTTTTGCAGCCACGAGACTGGTTCGGCCGATCGAGAGGGTGCGGCGGGCGACCCGGCGGCTGGCATCCGGCTTCTACTCAGAGCGGGTCCCCGTGCCGGTCGAGACCGAACTCGCTGCACTGGCCCACGACGTGAACTCGCTGGG
Organism: bacterium; assembly: GCA_013202595.1. Taxonomy (GTDB): domain Bacteria; phylum Actinomycetota; class Acidimicrobiia; order Spongiisociales; family UBA11373; genus JABMPV01. The sequence continues at coordinate 9,814 of JABMPV010000061.1, read as the reverse complement.
CGCTGCTCTCGAGGAAGTCGAGGAGCGGCGGGTCCGGCTCGTCGCCGAGGTTGCTCACGAGTTGCGGACTCCACTGACGACGATTCAGGGGTATATGGAGGCGCTGCTCGACGGCGTGCTGCAACCCGGTGACGAGATCTACGCTGCCACGGCACGGGAGGCTGCACGACTCCAGCGAGTTGCCATGGATCTCAGCCTCCTTTCACGAGCGGAGGAGAACAGGCTGGACCTGAACGTGGGGCCACTCGACCTTGAGGTGGTCGCTGCCGAAGCGGCGTCGCGGCTTCGCCCCCAGTTCGATGGAAACGGCGTCGATCTCATCATCTCCCCGGGTGAGAATCTACGAATCCAGGGAGATTCGGATCGCCTCGCTCAAGTCTTCACCAATGTCGTGGGCAACGCGCTCACCCACACCTCCAGGGGAGGAACCGTACAGGTGACCTCCAGCAGAATCGGGGTGCTGGGGCAGATACGGGTGACCGACACCGGGCGGGGGATTCCTCAGGATCAGCTGGAGCTCATCTTCGAGCGGTTCTATCGAATCGACCGTGAGGCTCCAGGGGGTACCGGAATCGGATTGACCATCGCCCGCCGGATAGTGCGCCTCCACGGAGGGAACATCTCTGCCGAATCGGCAGGCGAGGGTCGGGGCTCCACGTTCCTGATCGCCGTGCCTCTCGACTCTGCGGACGGCAGACCCATTCGGGATGAGTCCTGACACGGTCGATCATTCGAGAAGAAAGTGCTTGACCTTCCAGTCGACTGGAAGGCTTAGGGTGACCTCTCCGATACCAAAGGAGGGCTGAGATGAGGAGCACCACGCCCGAAGCAGGGGCTCAGTGTGAAGCATGTAGGACGGGCGTAGGCCGCACCGGCGATCGAGCGACCGCCGGTGCGACCGGCCGGACCTCGGCAGCCTTCTCCCTCAGTGGACGGAAGCTTTGATGACCAGGCACGACAACCACAGTCACTCTCGACACCAATCCACCGACCCCGACGTAGCGCCCAATGAGCACTTCGGAGGATCGACCTCCTCCGGGGGACATGGCCCGGGCGGGCACGACAAGCATGAGGGCCACTCCCCGGAGATGTTCCGGGATCGGCTCTGGGTGAGCCTGATCGTGACGGTTCCGATCCTCTACTTCTCAGACCAGATCCAGGAGTGGTTTGGCTTCGCCTCCGTCACCTTCTCCGGTATGACATGGGTGATTCCGGTCCTTGCCTCGTTCCTGTTCCTCTATGCCGGATCAGTGTTCCTGAAAGGCGGGCTTGCCGAACTCAAGGCGCGGCAACCCGGGATGATGACGCTGATATCCATGGCGATCAGCGTCGCCTACGGATACAGCCTCGCCGTCACGTTCGGACTCGACGGCGACCCGTTCTACTGGGAACTGGCGACGCTGCTCGTCGTCATGTTGCTCGGCCACTGGGTCGAGATGAGATCGGTGCAATCGGCGTCGCGGGCACTGGATCATCTCGCTGCGATGGTTCCCGATACCGCCCATCGCGTCGAAGCCGACGGATCGATCGTCGACGTACCGGTCGCAGATCTGAACGACGGCGATCGGTTCATGGTGCGTCCCGGCGAACAGGTCGCGGTCGACGGGGAGGTCGTGGAGGGCGCGTCGAGCATGAATGAGGCGTTCCTCACCGGAGAGTCACGCCCCGTCTCGAAGACCTCCGGCGATGAGATCGTCGCTGGAGCGGTCAACGGCGAGGGTGCGCTGATCGCGGTCATCACGCGGACGGGCGACGCCACGACGCTGAGCCAGATCATGCGTCTGGTCGAGGAGGCTCAGGCTTCGCGAAGCCGCTTTCAGGTGCTGGCGGATAGAGCCGCGTTCTGGCTGACCATCATCGCCATCGGTGTTTCGGTGCCGACCTTGATCGCATGGCTCACATTCGGATCGAGCGGGGCCACCTTTGCGGTCTCCCGGGCCGTCACCGTCCTGGTGATCGCCTGCCCGCATGCATTGGGCCTGGCGATTCCCCTGGTCAACATGAATGCGACGTCGATTTCTGCCCGCAACGGGATCCTTGTTCGCAACCGCGAGGCATTCGAGCGCGGGCGAGGCCTGACCTTCGTTGCCTTCGACAAGACAGGCACCCTCACTGAGGGTCGGTTCGTGCTCAGCGCAATCACGGTGAGTGGACTTTCGGAGACCGAGGCCATTGGGGCCGCCGCCGCTCTGGAACGGGCTTCAGAGCACCCCCTCGCCGTAGCCATCACTGAGGCCGCCGGGGAGCGAGCGATCGACGTGCCGCAGGGACTGGATGTCACGGCGATCCCGGGTCAGGGTCTGATGGGCCGGGTCGACGGGCGGATGCTCCGCGTCGGGCGGCCTCAATGGGTTCGGGAGTTGGGGGTGGCGATGCCGGGACCACTCGAGGAGGCCCTCAGGGAAGCGGATCGCCGCGGGGAGAGCGCCATCGTGATGATGGATGACCACAGGGCCCTGGCCGTCATCGGTCTTGCGGATCGAGTCCGGGAATCGGCGCGAGATGCCGTGAGAGGCCTGCAGGCCATTGGTGTGGTGCCGATCATGATCACCGGCGATGCGGAGGCGGTGGCACGGACCGTCGCCGAGGACCTCGGTATCGACCGCTACTACGCAAGAATCCTTCCGCAGGACAAAGCACGGATTATCCACGAGATCAAGGAGGCCGGACCCGTCGGTTTCGTCGGTGATGGGATCAACGATGCACCAGCGCTTCTCGAGGCCGATCTCGGAGTCGCCATCGGCGCAGGAACCAATGTCGCCATCGAGTCAGCGGACCTCGTGCTCGTCGACGACGATCCAGCCGACGTGGTGCGGGCGATCCGACTCTCCAAGGCGACGTCACGCAAAATGCGCCAGAACCTGGCATGGGCCACGGGGTACAACACCGTTGCGATCCCCCTGGCGGCCGGGGTGGCGGCACCTGCGGGGATTCTGCTCAGTCCGGCGGTCGGGGCTCTGCTCATGAGCCTGTCGACCGTGATAGTCGCATTCAACGCGATGCTGCTGCGCCGGATCGATATCTCGTGACGGTGGTACCGATACGGCGCGTCGTCTACGTGTGGGGGGCGCTCTTGGAGAGAGGATGCACGTGAGCCCCGGCAGAACCGGCTTCTCCCGGCCTGGACTCCCCGATCGTCTGACATCGGTTTGGATCCGTGCATTCAGCAGGATCGAGGTCCCGTGCCCTGGCCGTGAGGGCTCCGAGATGCTCCCGGGTCCGCTGCAGCACCACCAGTTGACGGTCGAGATTCACCAGGTGTCTCTCGAGCAACTCGACGACGTGATCGCAGGTCGACTCACCCCTGTCGCGCAACCCCAGGATCGATGAGATCTCCACCAGGCTGAGCCCTGAGGCTTGGGCATCGCGTACGAATCGCAGCCGATCGACCGAGTTGGTGTCGTATTCGCGATATCCGTTTGGTGCGCGGACCGGTTCCGGCAACACGCCGATTTCCTCGTAGTACCGGATGGCCTTGGCCGATACGGCCGCGAGAGAGGCGAGTTCCCCGATGTGCATGGAGTGGAGCGTACCGGGACCTTCCGGTTGGGTGGAGGGTGGAGTGGTGAAGGACCGACCGATCCGGGATTCGGAGGTGGTGACGGGCACGGATCGGCGGGTGATCCTGGGAACCCGCTCAGGATCGATCGACAAAGGCCGGGGAGGATCCGGACTCCCGGCTAGGTTGACCGTTCTCCCGCGTTGCAGCGGGTCAGATCCAATTTCGACCAGCAGAGGAAGCAGCGCGATTGTGAAGTCATCCCGTCGGCTCGTCGTGCTGGTTGCGCTCGTCGCAACGATGATGATGATGCTGCTGGCGGCTCCCGCGTGGGCACATGTCGATCTCACGGCGAGCGATCCAGCCAACGGAGATGTCGTCGAGACTCCCCTGCAGGAACTCCACCTCGAGTTCTCTGTGGCCGCGGTGCCCGCCGGCGATGGTCTGGTCCTCTATGACGCGTCGGGGGAAGTGATCCCGACGACGATCGAGATCGTCTCGGAAACCGAGGTCACCGTGAGCCTCGCAGAGCCGCTCGACGCCGGGCCCTATGCCCTCACCTGGTCAATGCGTGCCGGCGACGCTCATCCCTCGACAGGTGGGGTGGAGTTCGCAGTAGCGGCCGCCCAATCGGCGGCCATCGCCGATCCTCCCGATGACGCCCTGGCCGCGGCCGACGTGACAGGCTTGGCGGCTCCGGATGACGAGAACCCGGTTGTAGCCCTTGAGGGCAGTCTGTTGGACTCGGTGGCGAGTGAGCAATCCACGGCAATTGGTGATTGGCTCGGAATCCTGGCTCGAGGCGGGACCATTGTGGCCGCCCTGCTGGGGATCGGCTCGCTGGTCTTCGCCTCTGTTGTATTCGAAGGCTCGCGTCGCGAAGCCCGGATGATTGCCTTCTGGTCACGGAGAGCCGGTCTGGCTCTGATACTTGCCGTCCCGATCGAATTGCTTTCCCAGTCGCTGATCTTCAGCGGCGGTGGATTCTGGTCTGCCCTGGCTCCGTCCTCGCTGGTTGCGGCGGCGTCGGGGAGTTTCGGCACCGCGCTGCTGCTGCGCCTCCTGGGCGGCACCGCCCTGCTCATGGGGACCAGGACCATCACGACCAGGGTCGCTGCTGCTCACCCGAGCGCCGAGCCCTCGAGGCCATCGCTGCCTGTGGGTGCGCCTGGCGCAGTTGCGGCGGTCGCCCCACCACGCGAGCGGCTGAACGTGGCCGCATCACCGGTCGCCCTTGCCGGGGCCGCCTTGATCGTCATGTCGTTCCTCTTCGACGGGCACACGGCTTCGGTAGGCCCTGCGTTGTTGGTGAGGTTCTCAGCGGGTGTGCATGTTGCCGCAGCAGCCACCTGGGTAGGTGGAGTCGTGATGCTGGCGCGCATCCTGGTCGGCCGTCAGCGGAGCCGGCAGCCGCTAGATGCCGCTCGTATCGTCCTGCCGTTCTCTGTGGTTGCCGCCGTCGCGGTCGTGTTCACCGGCTTCGCCGGTGCCGTTCTGTCGCTGCTGATCGCCGATTCGCCGGCTGACCTCTTTGCCACGCCCTGGGGCAGAATGCTCTTGGCGAAGCTTGCACTGGTGGGAGTGGCGGGAGCGATCGGCGGATACAACCACCGGGTTCTCATCCCGAGACTGAGTCTGGACGCCGACCATTCTGTCGATGCCCGGAATCTGGCGGCGACCATGAGGGTCGAGAGCGTGATCCTCGTCGGTGCGGCCCTGGCTACCGGGATCCTCGTGGGGTTGTCGGCCTGATCGGTTGGCGTTCCCCGGCCCCTCCGGGTTCAGCCCGGTCACGGAGGCAGTCGCCGTCACGCGTCCTGCTGTGAGACGCCCCACTGGAAGTCTCGCTCTTCAGGCCCCCACCATGTCTTGATGTACTCCAGGATCGCGATGATCTGCCCGTCATCGAGGATGCTGTCAAATGCAGGCATTCGCGATTGGGCGAAGTCGCTGCCCTCGGCAATTAGCTCGATGAGGACTCGATCGGAGTGGTGCCACGTATGGCCCGACGCATCGTGAGGCGGGGGACGATAGGACCCGTCGGCTCTCGGTGTCTTCCAATCGGGCTCTCCCTCTCCGTCGAGTCCGTGACACGATGCGCAGTTGGCGTCGTAGAGAGGTCGACCTGCCGCCACCAGTGCATCGACCAGGGGAGGGACAGATCCTCTGGCAGTCACGCTCGCGGTGGACGTGGTGCCGCAACCAGACGAAGTCACGAGTAGGGCAACGATGGCAAACGCGAGAACGATGCGGAGTGCGCTGATCCCCCGGTTGATTGACACAGGTCGACCGTACTCACTCAAGCTGGCGGTGCGGGTACGGTCGTGGCTCACAAGATCGAAGGGGGAGGCATAGGTGAGTCGACAGAGGAAGAGATCATCGAGAGACCGGAGTTCCGGGAAGCCTCCGCAGAGCCGTTGGATCTATCTCTGGGCGGTCGCCGCCGCTGTTGTTGTGATTGGCATTGGCATCAGTCTCGTGCCCGGCGGGAGCATCCCCTCATCGGTCGAGAGCGAGGGTGACGTGGCCGCAGGCGAGGCGCTGTTCCAGGCCAATTGCGCCCGGTGTCACGGAGATCGGGCCGGAGGGACCGACTTGGGCCCACCGCTGATCCACGACTACTACGTACCGAACCATCACTCCGATGCAGCGTTCCTTCTGGCTGCTCGCAACGGTGTGCGACCGCATCATTGGGATTTCGGACCGATGCCGGCCATCGAGGGCGTGTCGGACGCAGAGATCTCCGCAATCGTCTCTTACATTCGCGACCTCCAGCGGCAGGCGGGGCTCTTCTGAGGGGTCACCTCGGTTGGCCACTCACTGATGCAGTTTGATCACGAAGTGCCGGGGGAACGGTCGGGCCGACGCCGACGCCGACGTCAGCCGTCAGCCGTCAACCCGGATGGTCGTCGACCACGTCCCGAAACGCCCGAATGTGGTCCGGTCCGGTTCCGCAACAGCCGCCGATGACGGCTACCCCGATATCCGTCAACTGCCCGGCATGAACGGCCATGAATTCCGGGGTCTCCGGGTACACGACCGTTTCGGCGCGGGTCTCGGGCAGACCGGCATTGCTCTGAACGACGATCGGCAGGTTCGTGGTGCGATCGAACTCCCGTGCGATTTCGACCATCTTCTCGATGCCGTTGCCGCAATTGGTTCCGACGAGATCGGCTCCGGCGTCCTCGAGGCCGGCGACCGCCTGCTCGATCGAGTTACCCATGATCGTGAAGAAGCCCCTTGGAGTGGCGTTGAAGGTCATGGTCGCGATGACCGGGATCTCGGTGGAGAGCGACCGCGCCGTCCTGATCGCAAGCTGGGCTTCGCTCAAGTCCATCATGGTCTCCACACAGATCACATCCGCCCCGGCTTCGATGAGCGCACCGATCTGGCCGAGGTAGGACTCAGAGATCTCGTCGGGGTCGGCATCGCCGTACGGCTTGAGCATCCTGCCGGTGGGCCCTACTGAGCCCGAGATATACGCACCATCGCCGATGGCCGAACGGACGGCCTCCACGGCGCTCCGATTGATGTCCCCGGCGCGGTCTTCGAGGCCGTAGTGGGCGAGTTTGAGAGACGACGCCCCGAAGGTGTTGGTGGTGATGATCTGGGCACCCGCATCCAGGTAGAGCGATGCGATGTCGCCGAGGATCTCCGGAGCTTCGAGATTCACGGACTCGGGGCATGTTCCCGATTCGAGGCCGCGCGCCATGAGGGCGGTTCCCCAGGCTCCGTCGCCGACCAGGATTCCGGCTCCGCGCACAGTCTCGAGAAAACCATTCATGTCATCGACTCCTGCCATGGCCCCGACGTGCTCGACGGCCCGCGCGGCATCTTAGGCGTCGGGATCGGGGAGACTTCCAGGGTCCCGGTTCGTCCACCATCCCGGGCCGCTTCAGGTCGACCCAACTGAGGCTCCCGCGGGGTTCCGGCTTCGTCACCGATCGATCTAGGGTCAGGAACGGCACATCGGCGGCCAGTGGAGGACAGCATCGTGCACCGGATCTTCATCGACGGCGGGGACCCCGCCGTGACCGTCGTGCAGATCGGCACCCCCGATCTCGGCGATCATTCATATGCGGCGATCGTCGGAAGTCGGGCCGTCGTCATCGATCCGCAACGCGACATCGAGCGGATGTCGGCGGCACTCGGTGGAGTACGGCTGCTCGCCGTCTTCGAGACCCACATCCACAACGACTACGTGACCGGCGGACACCTCCTCGCGAGGCATCACGGAGCCGAGTATGTGCTCCCGGAAGGCAGTGGTGCCTTGCTTCCGCACACTGAGATCGCCAATGGCCAGGAATGGCCGATCTCCGACGGATGGGCAATACGTGCCGTCCACACGCCGGGCCACACCTTCCAACACATGTCCTACGAACTAGTCGGCCCCGACGGTGCGGCGGCTGTGTTCTCCGGAGGATCGATGCTCGTCGGCGCCGTAGGTCGCTCGGATCTCCTCGGTCCCGAGCACACTGACACCCTGGCCCGCGAGCAGTTCCGGTCGGTCCGCCACCTCGCCGACACTCTCCCGGGGTCGGCGTTCGTCGTCCCTACCCATGGCGCCGGGTCGTTCTGTTCGGCGTCCACCGTCGCCGATCTGACCTCGACGATCGGATTGGAGCGGGGCCGCAACCCGGCCCTCACCGAGGACGACATAGACACCTTTGTCCGCACCCAGGTGGCCGCATACCGGCTTCACCCGGCGTACTACACCCACATGGGACCGGCCAACCTCACCGGCGTAGAGCCGATCGACCTCGCGCCGCTATTGGAGATCGACCCCGATGAACTCGCCGGGATCGACGCAGAAGTGGTCGATCTCCGATCGAGCGCCGAGTGGGGTGCGAGCCATATCCCCGGTTCGCTCTGCATCCCGGCCCGCGACGACACGGCCCAGTACATCGGGTGGGTGCTCCCCTGGAACCGAGACATCGTCCTCGTCGGGAGTGCGGAACAGGTGGGTCAGGTACGTCTCCAACTGGCCCGGATCGGCTACGACGCCGTCGTGGGCGCGGTGACCGACGGCCTCGCCGCGTGGCGGTCCGGGGGGCGCCCGCTCGCAGCTGTCCGTGCCACCGACTTCGCCGCGGTTGCCGATGCGTCGCCGGGCGTTCTCGTCGATGCTCGCGACCCGGTGGAGTACGCCGATGGACATCTCCCCGGTGCGATCGGCATGCACGTCTCGCGGCTGGCGAAGGAGGATCCGCCCGGTGATCCGGGCGATGAGGTGTGGCTCTACTGCGCCAGCGGATACCGGGCATCGGTGGCGGCAGGTTTCGTGGCGCGGAGCGGCCGAATTCCGGTGATCGTCATCGATGACTGGGACGACCGGGGGAGGCCTCTGGCCGATCGGATGCATGTCGGCTGACCCCATGCGGGTACGAAACCGCCTGGGTCGAAGCCGTTCGCTGGGGTGTCTGGACGTTGGCTCGGCAAGGAAACCTGGTCTCGATCGAACTCGTCGGCGATCGGGAGCCTTCCCGTACCATGCGGCACTATGGATGCCGCTGCATACCTCGCCCGGATCGGGTTCGACGGTGATGTGCGCAACGACCGTGACACGCTGGAGACGCTGCAACGTGCCCACCTGACGGCCGTACCGTTCGAGAATCTCCATGTGTTCCATCGACGAGGCGTTCGCACCGACACCGGATGGTCGATCTCCAAGATCGTCGATCACTCCAGGGGTGGATGGTGTTACGAGCTCAACGGGGCGTTTCACGCGCTCCTCACCACCCTGGGATTCGACGCCCGGCTGTTGGGGGCGACCGTGCTGCTCGACGATCCGACCGGCACGCCGCAGCCGGATCACGCGACGATCGAGGTGATGATCGACCGGCCGTATCTCGTCGACGTGGGGTTCGGTGACTCGTTCATCCGCCCGCTGCCTCTCGACGCGGGCGAACCCTTCGACGGAGGCTCCGGTACCTATCGGTTCACCGGGGACGGCACCGTCGTTCTGCAGGAACTCGATGATGGCGAGTGGGTCGATCAATACCGGTTCATTCGACGGTCGGTCGAGCTTGCCGACTTCGAACCATCGAGTTGGTCTCTCCAGCGGGATGGAACCAGCTGGGTCGAGAAGCCGTTTGCCACCCGACTGCTGGACATGGGCCCCGATCGGGTCACGGTGCTCTCCGATCGCATCAAGCTTCGGCGGGACGATGTCTGGGAGGAAACTCCCGTCGCAGCACACGAGTGGGACGCGGTGCTCAAACGCTGGTTCGGGATTGACCCCTGACCCTGACGGGGCCCCGGTTGTTGGTCCAGCTGTTATGGGTGTGTTTGCTGGTTGTCGTGGGTCCATTTGGC
>JABMPV010000060.1 GCA_013202595.1 bacterium | reverse complement strand
CGCTCTGACCGTTCAGCCAGTGTTCGCCATCTACAGGCCCGGCCACTCGTAGACAAGTCCCCGCACCGGCGTTTCCAGAGGCACCGGTGCAGCGGTCGGATCCGACCTCCGGCCGCACCATCGACGGCCCCGGTAGTGACGGACTGCCGGGGTCGTCCTTCGTCCGGACTCAGGCCGGTCCCCAGCCACCGCCTCCGGGGGTGAGCAACAGCAAGTGATCGCCGGCGGCGACATCGACCGTCACCTTCCCGGGTAGCCGCTCCCGCGAGCCGTTGCGCCGGATCAGCCAGTCCTCACCCGTTGCACCGGGTTGACCGCCCGACAGGCCCCACGGCCGGTTTCTTCGCCTTTCGCCAATCAGAGACAGGGTGGCGGGTTCGAGAAACTCGATCTCCCTGACCATCCCTTCTCCCCCGGGGTTCCGGCCGGCGCCGCCACTGCCATGCCGCAATCCGGTCGCCGACATCCGGAACGGGTAGTGAGTCTCGACCGCCTCGATCGGCGTGTTCTTGGTGTTCGTCATCCCGGTGTGGATCCCCGACTGCCCGGGCCGGTGCGGGGTGCCGCCTTCGCCGCCTGCGACCGTCTCGTAGTAGACGGTCCCGCCCGAGCCGATGAGCACGTTGTTCATCGTCCCCTGACTTGCTGCGGGCACCCGGTCGGGGACGGCACCTGCCAGAGCACCGAGAAGGGTGTCCGCGATCCGCTGGCTGGTCTCGACGTTGCCTGCAGCCACCGCCACGGGCGATCGCGCCGACACGATCGTGCCCGGTGGCGCCACGAACCGAAGCGGTCGGTAGCAGCCGCCATTCGCCGGGATCGTCGGGTCGGTGGCAACGCGCACCGCGTAATAGAGACACGATGTGGCGACTGCCTCCACTGCGTTGATGTTCCCGTCGATCTGCGGGTGCGACCCGGTGAAGTCCGCGATCAGGTCGCCGCCCTCGACGGTCACCGTCACCGAGATGGGCAGGTCGTCGTCTCCCCATTCCATGAAGTCGGTGAAGGACCACGAACCGTCGGGCAATTCCTCCAGAGCCGATCTCATCCGGGCTTCCCCGTAGTCCAGGAGCGCCGCCGACACCGCCCCGTGTCGGGCCGGTCCCTGGTCCTCGATCGACTCGATCAGCCGTCTCGCTCCGGCCTCGTTGGCCCCCATCTGCGCCGACAGGTCTCCGATACGCTCATCCGGAGTCCTGGTGGCCTCCAGGAATGGATTGACGAAATCGGGAACCCAATCGCCCCCGATCGCAGCGACCGTCGGAGAGACGATGTGACCCTCCTGAGCCAAACGGGTGGCATCCGCAGGCATGGACCCGGGTGCCTCGCCACCGACATCGGCGTGGTGGGCCCGGTTGGCGGCCCACCCGATGAGCCGGCCCTGATAGAACACGGGGCGCACCAGCGTGAGATCGTTGAGATGGGTGCCCCCGTAGAACGGATCGTTGACCGCGTATTGGGCACCGTCCTCGACACCGTCGCCGAACCTGTCGACCACTGCTGCGACGGAAGCCGGCATGGAACCGAGGTGGACGGGGATGTGCTCGGCCTGGGCCAGCATCTCACCCGACTCGACGAAGATCGCAGCGCTGCAATCGGCCCGTTCCTTGATGTTGGGCGAGTACGACGTCCGCCGCAGCACCACACCCATCTCGTCGGCAATTCCGGCGAAGTGGTTCCTGGCCACCTCGAGGGTGACGGCATCGATGTTCACCACGACACCTCCAGGGCACCACTCTCATGGACGACCGCACGCTCGCCACGAGCCAGGTAGGTGGTGGCCTCCGACTCCTCGATCACCGCAGGACCCTCGACCGACATCCCTGGCGCAAGGGAGTCCCGCCACCACACCGAAGCCTCGACGGCACCGACAGGCGTCAGAACGCTTCGGATGCCCCTGACCGGATCTCCCGAAGGGGATGGGCCGGGGAGGTCACCCCATGCCACGGCCGCACGCCCGACGGCCTCTGCCCGCACCGTGGCGACCTCGATGGGATCACCCGGACGGGAGAACCCGTTCAACTCATGGTGCGCCCGGTGGAACCGCCCTGCGAGAGCCTCCCAACCGTCTCCAGGCGAGTACTCGACCGGGGTCTCATGGGACTGGCCCCGGTACCTGACGTCGGCAACGGTGTTCACCCGATCGGCCGACTCTCCCGCAGCCGCAAGAGCCGTGGTGGCACGGGCGGCGACGTCCGCGACCGCTTCGTCCAACCCGGGAGCACCTTCGGCGAGCAGGACGCTGCGAGCAGCATCGGCCCGGGGCGGTGCGAGCAGGAGGCCGAGGGCCGAGAAAACACCGGCATGGGGAGGCACCACCACGCCGGCCATGTCGAGGCTTCGAGCAAGCGCCGTCGCATGAAGGCCCCCGGCCCCTCCGAAGGCCACCAGCAGTGCGCCCCGGGGATCGACACCCTGCTCGACCGACACCCGGCGAATGGCTCGCTGCATGTGGGACTCGACCACCTCGATCATGCCGAGCGCCGTCGCCTCCGACGTCATGGAGACCGACTCCCCGAGACGGCCGAGGGCGGTGCCTGCCTTCGAGCCGTCGAGCACCAACCCACCACCCAGGCGGGTACCCGATGCCAGCCTGCCCAACAGGACATTGGCGTCGGTCACTGCCGGGGCCACCCCTCCCCTTCCGTAGGACGCGGGCCCGGGGATGGCCCCTGCACTCTGCGGACCCACCCTGAGCGCACCGCCCCCGTCTCGCCAGCCGATGCTCCCTCCGCCGGCGCCCACGGTGTGGATTGCAACCGAAGGCATCCTGACGGGCAAGCCATCGATGGCACGCTCATATGAGACCTCAGGGCGCCCGTGATCGATCCGGCACACATCGGTGGAGGTACCCCCCATGTCGAATGACACCAGGTGGTCGGCGCCGAGG
>JABMPV010000009.1 GCA_013202595.1 bacterium | reverse complement strand
GGCCTCGACGATGGCGTCGACCGACGATGTCGCGTCGTCGAGGATGAGCACCCGGGGGTCGCGCAGGACCGCACGGGCCAGTGAGATCCTCTGCCGCTGACCGCCCGACAGTGACATGCCCCGTTCACCCACGACGGTGTCGTACCCATCGGGCATCTCCATGATGAACCCGTGGGCCTGGGCGAGGCGGGCGGCGAGGCGCACCTGCTCGTCGGTCGCACCCGGAGCGCCGAAAGCCAGATTGGCCCTAATGGACGAAGAGAACAGGAAGGTCTCCTGGAAGACCACGGCGACCTCGCTGCGAAGCGAGTCGAGCATCAGGTCCCTGACATCGACCCCGTCGATGCAGATGGTCCCCGAGGCGACGTCATGGAATCGCGGAACGAGGTGGGCGAGCGTGGACTTGCCTGCGCCGGTGGCGCCAACGAGGGCAACCGAGGTTCCGCCGGGGATGACGAGATCGACCTCTCTCAGGATTTCTGCACCTTCGGGATAGGCGAAGGAGACACCCGAGAACCGGACTTCACCCGGACCGGGCCTGAGATCGCGCGGCTCGTCGGGGTCCGTGATGCCCGCCTCCTCGGTGAGGAGGCTCTCGATCCGGAAAGCCGCAGCAGCCGCTCTCGGGATCTGGGCGAAGAAGAACCCGGTGATGCGTAGCGGGAAGTTGAGGACCGCCAGGTACTGGGTGAAGGCGACGAACTGGCCGATCGTCAGCGCCCCCGAGATCACCCGCAGGCCGCCGATGAGCAGCACAGCTGCGGTGGCGACCGATGGGATCATCTCGAACATCGGCATGTAGACGGAGCGCACCTTTGCCAGGCGGGTGGTCCTCCCGAAGATCGCCTCGGCCTGGCCATCCAGCTTGGCCTGTTCCTGGACCTCCTGGCCGTACGACTTGATCACCTGGATGCCGCCGATGGACTCCTCGACCACCCGGGAGAGGCCGGCCAGTCGCTGCTGCACCTCGAACGACAGCCGCAGCACCTTCCCCGCGTACCTGCGCGCCACCAGGAGCAGCGCCGGAACGCTCAGGGAGGCGACGATGCCGAGCACCGGGTCGAGCAGGATCAGCACGACGATCACCGTGGCGAACATCACGAGGTTGGCGAGGCTGATCGGCGTGAGGGCAAATAGCAGCCGCACCTGAGACAGGTCGCTCGAGGCACGCGACATCAGTTCGCCCGTGCTCGTGACGTCGTGGAACGAGAAGGCGAGTTGCGGGATGTGGGAGAACATCCGATTGCGCAGATCGGCTTCGGCGCGATACGAGACCCGGAACCCGTAGTAGCGCCGGAACCCGATCCCCAGCGCCAGTGCGAGCCCGACGACGATCACGCCGACTATCAGCCGGGGCAGGGCGTCGGCGTCACCGGGGATGATCGCCTGGTCGATGGCAAGGCTGGTCACCCAGGGCAGCGCCACGATCCCCACCATCCACACCAGGGCCCCCGCTATGGAGATGCCCAGGTCGCGCCGATAGTTGCCCAGAGTGCTCGCCAGCAGCCTCGCTCCGGCCCTGGCATCGGCGTCGAGGAGCGCCATCAGCCCTCCCCTGCCGGATTGGCATCGCGGAGAGCAGCCCTCGCCTGCTCCGCGAGACCGCGTGAGCCCACGAACCACCGCTCGAAGTAGGCGACCACGACGCCGCCGAGCAGGATCGCAAACGCACCCAGATAGAGCCACACGAGAGCCACGGCGACCGCGCCGATCACACCGAATGTGGCACCCAACTCGGGGGACACCGAGAGATAGGCGCCGAAACCGAGACTGGCCAGCACAGCACCGGCAGTGGCGACCAGGGCAGCCAGCCATGCCTTCGGAAGGGGCGAGGGCGGCCCCCAGCGATAGAAGGCGAGCAGGAAGAAGAACAGGCCGAGCGACGAGACGGGGATCCGCAGCCATGCCCACACGGTCTCCAACGCGGAGAAGCTGATCAACTCGGCGATGAACTCGGAGATCGCCTGCCCTGCGATCAGGAGGAACGAGGTCAACAGCAGCGCAGTCCCGCCGGCCACGGTGAGAGCAACGGCCACAAGCCGCATCTGGGTCGCCGGGCGCTGCTCGGTCTGGTCCTCGACGATGGCCAGCGCCTTCTGCAGGGCGACGACCGCGCGGGCTCCGAGGAACAGGGCCACCAGGATCGAGCCGATGATGAACAGCCAGGACGCACCGCCCACCCTGACCTCTGCGTCCCTCAAGAGCGACACGATGAAGTCGACGACGGTCTCAGGGGCGACGACGGTGAGGGTGCTCTCGATCCGGTCGAGTGCGTTCTCGTCCCCACCGACGATCGAAGCGACGCCCACCAGCGCGAGCGTCAGCGGGACCAGCGCCAGAAAGGCGTTGTAGGCGACCGCCGCAGCCAGGATCGAGAGATCGGCATCCTTGAAGGTGCGCCATAGGCCGCGCAGCACGCCTTCTCTCTCTCGTGCGGTCAGGGACATGGGGCGAGGATAGGTGGGAGGCCTTGACCGCCCATCGGGTAGTTGTGCCCCATTCCCGGCGCGCTGGCATAGACTCGCCCCTCGATGCCCTCGTCACGCCCACATCCCTTCCTGATCGGCTTCCTG
>JABMPV010000059.1 GCA_013202595.1 bacterium | reverse complement strand
GGCGATCACTTCGTCCCTCCGCTGGTCGAGCGACTGGTGCCGCGCGACCGCCCGACTCCGGTGGGATCATATCTAAGAGGCCGCGCGGATAGGTGAAGGGTCCACCGGTCGTTGTGTTGCCCCGGTGATGATCCCGGGTGCACGCAAACACAACGAACCGGTGGAGGTACCCATCATGCGCGCGCTCGATCCCGAAGTGGTAACCGCGGTGTGGGTAGCGGTTGAGGGGCTGATCCCACAGCCGGTCGATTCCCACCCGTTGGGATGTCACCGGCGTCGAATCTCCGACCGGGTGTGTTTCGAGGGAATCTTGATCCGATTGGCGACGGGATGCTCGTGGGAAGACACCGAACGGTTGATGCACCACCGTGTGTCGGATACGACGCTACGGGCCCGTCGCGATCAATGGCTTGGGGCCGGTGTGTTCGACGCTGTGGTGGAAGAAGCCATCGCTGCTTACGACCGGATCGTTGGGCTCGATCTATCCGATGTCGCCATCGACGGTTCCCAGCACAAAGCACCATGCGGGGGTGAAGGAACCGGGCCGAACCCAGTCGATCGGCGGAAACTCGGCTGGAAATGGTCTCTGTGCACCGACCTGGCCGGGATCCCGATCGGGTGGGCCACCGCCGGTGCCAACCGTCACGACATCATCCTGTTCGACCCCACCCTCGAAGCCGTTTCGGCCCATGGCCTCACCGACGACATCGAGACCCTGCATCTCGACCGCGGCTACCACGCTAAACGCATCCACCGATCCTGTGACCACCACGGCATCAACGATGTCATCTGCGCCAAACGCCGAACCGCTGGCACCGCTACTACCCCGCTACCCATCCCCCTCGGGATGCGCTGGGCGATCGAACGCACCAACTCGTGGCTATCGAACTTGGGGCAACTCCGCAGAAACACCGACCGCAGCATCATCCACCGACTCGCTCAACTCGCCCTCGCCATCACCCTGCTGATCACCGCCAAACTCATCGACTGGCGCAACAAATGGAGCCCCGAATCACTCCCTATCCACTGAACCTCTTAGTTGATTCGGCCACCAGTGCTGGTTCGCCGTGCTCCCGACGGCTTGGTGGGGTGTGTGCATTACGGGGCACTTGGCCTGCGACGTTTCGTCGCTTTCGACGGTCGTGCCGTGTTCTTCCGTGCTCATGGCTCTCCTCGTGTTGCGTCGGGTGGTTTGGCGTCTCGTGTCTCGGTGCCGGTGGCCGCGTTCCGACACGTGACGCAGCGGCCCCAGTACACGACCTCCGCTCGCTCGATCCGGTAGCCGAGGTCGTCGGCCGCATCCAGACATGGCGCCGCGCCGACGGCGCAGTCCACGTCGTCGATCCGGCCGCACTCGCTGCAGACCAGGTGGTGGTGGTTGTCCCCCACCCGGCGTTCGTACAGAGTCGGTGACCCGTCGGGCTGGATACGGCGGAGCAGCCCCTTGTCGACGAGCAGGCCCAGGGCGTCGTAGACGGCCTGACGCGAGATCGCGCCGATATCCGTCCTGACAGATGCGGCGATTTCGTCGGCGGTGGCGTGGGGGAGTCGGCCGGTGGCCCGGAGTACGCCGATGCGCTGAGCCGTCACTTGGACGCCGCGCGTTCGAAGCACGTCGGTCGGGTCGGTCTGATGATCGGGAGACGCGGACACGTTGTCTCATCTTTTCTGGACGCAGTCCAGCATCCTACTCAGACCAGAAATCCACGTTCGCTGCCTTCCCGTCGACTCTGCGCATCCGCCGGCCTGAGGGCAGAAGCCGTCCTATCAGCAACGTCTTCGTCTTGCAGCTGGGGGCGCTCCGGAGAGCGGCACGACGCCACTCTCGGTGACCGATCGGGCATCTACCCAACGCCGTGATCAGGCACTTTGAGGTTTGGAAGGCGTCCTATCAGGCCCACAACGGAAACCCCCTGGTCAGGGACCACACTGTCTGAGACAACCTGGGTCACCGTCCTGGAGGATCGGGCGGCCTCCGAGGTTCAGACGTGAATAATCGGGTGATACTCAACCTAGGAGCTGGGAGTCCTCCCGACCATTCGAGGTCGGGTCCGAGAGGGAACCTCTCTATCCCGGCGATTGGGGACCGTTCGAGGAGGCCAGAGCGATTCTACTTGGTCGCTCTGATCGGGCATCTCGAGTCCCAGCGTGCTGGGTGGCTTTCGCGGCGGTTCTCACCCAGCGACGCGACCAGCGCCGCGTGCCGGCGCCCCGGGTCGATACCCCGCAGCGCGACCTCGAGACCGATGCCGCGCAATTGCGCCTCTTTCCCCTCTCCTGCAGAGAGGGGAAAGAGGCAAGCGCCAGCTCTGCCCACCTTTCGACCGCGTCGGAATCCTCTTCAGCTGCTCTACTCGCAGCGGACTTCGCCGATCAGCTCCTGACCGCCCGGGTGAAGTCAGCCAGCCGGGATTCGCGGCTCGAGCGACGCGCGCGACCGCCGGTCGGTCCCACTCCGTGGCTACCCGTAGAGGCGAGCGACAGCTGATCCGATCCGCTCCAAAGCGTCCTCGAGCTTCTCGATGC
>JABMPV010000058.1 GCA_013202595.1 bacterium | reverse complement strand
TCTGGAGGAGGATGTTGAGAAAGTCAGGGAACTGGGTCTAATCCAGACCATAGCAGAGAACGGAGACATCAAGCTCGGTGAGGATGTGGTCGACCCGTTCGGCAAGATCAGGGATCTCGTCGCACAACCCCTCGGCAAGGCGACCGGCGATTTCGCGCAAGAAGACACCCGACTTGGCGAAAGGGTCCAAGAACCTCACGCTCGGGTCTGACCAGATATTCGCACCATCGTTGTCGGCTGCCCAGGCCTCTTCGATGAGATCGAGCATTCGGCTGGCGAACTCAGGAGGTGTGAAGACTTCGTCGTTGGAGAGGTTGGCGATGCAGGTCAACACGTCAGGGTTTCGGCCTCTAAGCGCGAATCTCTCCCGCGTTGCGCTCACGTGGCCAAGTCCTTCATGGTGAGGGGCGGATAGGTCCTGATTGGGGAGAAGAGCTCGTGCGTGCCTACTTCAGCGAACAGGCTTCCATCTCCACCGAAGGCCGCAGACTGCGTGAGGGTGCCATATTGGAAGTCGCGTCGCTGGAACCTGCCCCTGCCCAGGTAGCCCCACTCGGCGAATTCGATCGGATCGCCTTCACTGGTGAGCATCGAGAGCGCGTCCCCATGGACGAGGTTTTGGGAGAGCACGAAGGTGGCAGCGCAGTACAGGTCGTCGGATTCGTCGACGTCTATGTACTCGGCGACGATCTCCAGAAGGTTCGCGCGGCATTCGGCGATGTTGTCCGGAAGGAGTTCGATGCCGTAAATGCACATCACACCGAGAAGGGCGTATTGACTCTTCTCGAAGTCGGAGTTGCCGAACTTCGCCTCAACCGTCGCGAGCTTGCGCCGCAACACCTGCACCAGGAAGTTCCCACTCCCGCAGGCCGGTTCCAGGAAGCGCGAGTCGATACGTTCGGACTCCTCCTCGATAAGGTCCAGCATCGCTTCGACCATCCACGCAGGGGTGAACACCTCCCCGTGGTCGGCCACCCGCTGCTTCGACCTCACCAGTTTCACGCTCATGAGCCTACCCACGTCGCCAGCGCGAATCGGGCGAACCGTCGTCCGTGGGGTTAGCCCCGCGCGCTAGCCCAAATCTGTGCCGGATCCTCGAGAACCCTAGCGAGCTCAGGGTCTTCCACGAGCAGTCTGCGCAGTCGACATACAGCATCGGTTACCGGCAGAACCCGACCCCCACGGCCTCAGCCACCACCCAGGTCTGAGCTATCCACAGTTTGCTTCGCCAGCCTTGCCCGCTCAGCAGCCTTCGGCACCGCCGCCAACAGCTTCTGCCGTGCCCTCCGAAGTCCTGCAAGCTCATCCTCCAACGTACGCCCCTTCAGACGCTCGATAGCCCGGTATACGTCAGCCAGGGTTCCTGGTTCATCGCCCGGTCCGTTCGGGGTCCCCGAGGACTCGTCTACTCGCATGAACTCGACCCCCACGGCCTCAGCCTCCACCCAGGGTCTATCTCACCGGACGTCGGCTCTCCTAACGAAGAGACACCGACCCCCATGGCTTCAGGCTCAAGGAGGGGTCTATCTCACCGGACGTCGGCTCCCGGCGGACACTCGGCC
Organism: bacterium; assembly: GCA_013202595.1. Classification (GTDB taxonomy): domain Bacteria; phylum Actinomycetota; class Acidimicrobiia; order Spongiisociales; family UBA11373; genus JABMPV01. The sequence goes on along the minus strand of JABMPV010000058.1, from coordinate 1,495 downwards.
TCTCCGATGAGGACCTGTATCTAGCCTCGATTCAGAACGTGCTGCACGCCGATTGGCTCCCAAATGGTGGTAGGTGGAACCCCGTCTGTTCGGTGCGTAGGGTGAGATGGTGGCGATACAGAGGTTCAGCATGAAGCGATCGCATGCTCTCATTTCGATCTTGGCTCTGCTGCTCGCAGCCTGTGGCGGGGGGGCATCGGACTCGTCGCCGTTCTCCGAGTCGTCGCCGACCGTTGCGTCCGCTGAAACCACCGATACGGGGTCGACACCGGGTGAGGGTGCAACCGGACCCGAGGTATCTGAGCCGGGGATCACCTGGACCCGCATACCCCACAACAACGAGGTGTTTGGTGGCGAAGGCGACCAGCGGATCACGGCCGTCGTTGCAGGCGGCCCCGGCCTGGTGGCGGTTGGATGGGATGACGATGCGGCTGCCGTGTGGACGTCGCCGGACGGACTCAGGTGGGATCGGGTTAACGACGCCGGGAGCTTCGAAGGTCCTGGTTCCTTCGGCATGCGTGCCGTGACACAGGGTGGCCCGGGACTCGTAGGGGTGGGATTCGCCGGGATAGGCACGGAATCCGACGCAGCAGTCTGGGTGTCGACCGACGGTAGGTCGTGGGATCGGGTGGAATCCGAAGTGCTCGGCGGTGAGTTCGCTCAGGAGATGAATGCGATCGCGGTGGATAACGGCACTCTCGTGGCTGGCGGTTGGGATGGCGGCTTCTGGGCGATGTGGACGTCGCCCGACGGCCTGATCTGGGAGCGGGATGATCCAGAGGTCTTCTCCGAGGACTACCTGCTCGTCAACGACGTCCTTCCCTCCGGTCCGGGGTTTATCGCTGTGGGAGAGGCAGGGGCAGGGTATGGCGAGACCTCTGCCGCCGTGTGGACATCGGAGGACGGATCTGCCTGGTCCCGCGTCCCACATGACGAGTACATTTTCGGAGGACCCAACCAGCAGACGATGACCGGCATCGTCTCTGGGGACTCGAGTTTGACCGCGGTCGGCTGGGACATCGACGGCTTCGGCATCGTCTGGACCTCGCCAGATGGGGTCACATGGTCGCGGGTCGCCGACACTGGCGGGAACGGTCTTGGTGGTGGATTGCTGTCGGTTGCAGTGAGCGATGGGAGGCTGTTCACGATCGGATGGTCCGGCGAGGACTCGATGGACACCTTGTGGGCCTCCGACGATGGAGCGGCCTGGACGGTCGTCACCGACGAAGCAGGGGCTCTCGGTGCCGAGGCGGAGCTACTCGATCTGGTCGCTACCGAATCGGGGCTTGTGCTGGTCGGATCTGTCGGGCCTCCTTTCAGCGGTGATGCAGCCGTGTGGGTGGCGGACCTCTGATCGAACCCGAAGAGGGCCTGCAAGCTTCCGCAAACTAGTGCTCTGGCCAGGAACGTTGGCGATGTTCAGGGCGAGGCAGGGGCGTCATCCGGCAAGGACGCAGGACGTGGACGCACTTCACCGTGCGTCGAGGACGAGGAC
>JABMPV010000057.1 GCA_013202595.1 bacterium | reverse complement strand
CCTCCACGGATGCCTCAAACACCACACCCACTATGACGAACACACCGCCTGGGCACACCGCCAACCCGCCAACAACAGCATCGCCGCTTGACAGTTCCGCCCCCGGGGTGTCTAGCGGTTGTTACCGGGCCGCAGGCGCGTCCGGGCCGATTGCGGGCGACAGCGGGGCGATCGGGCTCACAGGGGCGTATGTAGCACCGACCTCGGGTCTCGGATCGGATTGGTCTGCGTTCGGCCACATCGACATGGCGCGCTCGGCCATGGCAGTGATGGTGAGCGACGGGTTCGAACCCAGATTGGCTGTCATCCCCGCGCCGTCGACCACATGGAGTCCGGGGTGCCCGTACACCCGGTGATAGGGATCGATGACTCCGGTCTCGGGTGAGACCCCGATCGGAGCCCCGCCGAGGACGTGGGCAGTCAAGGGAATTCCCATCGCCGACTCGTTGAAGGACGCCATCGCTCGACCGTCCATGAGATCTGCCGCATGGTGGGCTACATCGTGGGCCACCGGGATCCAGCGGGGATTCGACTCGCCGTGACCCTGCTCGGTCGTCGGCCACTTCATTCGCCGGGAGAGCTTGAGGCGCAGGCTGTTGTCGAAGTCCTGCATGGCCAGCACGATCATCGCCCGCTCCGACCACCGCCGCACCGACAGGCTGCGTACGAACACGATCGGGTGGCGTGCCACCTTTCCGAGGAACCGCAGCCACTGGGGGCCGCGGCCGTCGCCGGAGACGATGATCGTCGCCAGCAAGCCCATGGCGTTGCTTCCGGGCGGATACCGGACCGGTTCGATTCTCGTGTGCGGGTCCGGGTGCATCGACGATGTGATGGCGACACCCTGGGAGTAGTCGGCCGCCGGTGACGCGGCGACCGCTCCCACGATGGCTTCGGAGTTGGTGCGAAACAGGTACCCGAGGCGATCCGACAGCCCGGGAAGGCTGCCCGTCCCCTTCAACTTCAGCAAGAGGCGTGACGTTCCGAGCGCCCCGGCGGAGAACACGACGTGGTCGGCGCGGAAGACTCTCTCCTTCTTGCGAATCCGGGCACCGGGCCTTCGGGTGGTCACCAGGTACCCGGACCCATCCGGGGTCACGTCAACGACCTCGCTGTGCGGATGGACTTCCGCCCCGAGTTTCTCAGCGAGGTAGAGGTAGTTGTGATCGAGCGTGTTCTTGGCGTGGAACCTGCACCCCACCATGCAGCCTCCACATTCGATACAGCCCCGTCTGGTGGGCCCTGCACCACCGAAGTAGGGATCGGCCACCTCGACGCCCGCCTCGCCGAGGAACACGCCGATGGTGGTCGGCTCCGGAGGGTCGATTCCGAGGCGCTCGGCTATCTCGCCCATGATCCGGTCGGCCGGGGTGTCTGCCTTCGCCGGTGTGACGCCGAGCATCAGGCGGGCGCGGTGGTAGTGCGGGGCGAGTTCGTGTCGCCAGTCGGCGATGCCCGCCCACTGCGGATCGCTGTAGAAGTCGTCGAGCGGCTCGATCAACGTGTTGGCATAGACCAGGCTTCCCCCTCCGACGCCGGCACCCGAGAGGGCCACCACGTCGCTGAGCAAGCTGACTCGCTGGATGCCGCGCAAGCCGATCGAAGGAAACCAGAGGTAGCGCCGCAGATGCCAGTTGCTCCTGGGGAAGTCCTCCGGCCTGAACCTCTTGCCCGACTCGACGACGCCGACGCGATAGCCCTTCTCTGAGAGCCGGAGGGCGCTCACGCTCCCGCCGAATCCGCTGCCGATCACCAGTACGTCGTAGCGGCCGCCGTCTCGCACGCAGAGTCCTTCCCAGTACGTAGGCCAATCGTAGGTGTGCCGGCCACGGGTAGCCTCGCCGGGTGAGCCATTCGACACCCGATCGGGCCGCGGCGCTGTTCCGGGAGCGGTTTGAGGTTGCGCCGTCGGTCGTCGTCGAGGCTCCCGGCCGGGTCAACCTGATCGGGGAGCACACCGACTACTCGCTGCTTCCGGTGCTTCCGTGTGCCATCGATCGGTCCCTCGCCGTTGCCGCCGGCCCGATGCGATCGGGCCGGGCACAGGCGGTCTCGTCTTCGATGGGCGATGAGGTCGATCTACCGATCTCTCCCGACGGCGGAACCGACGGTTGGGGGCGATACCTCGCAGGAGCGCTGAACGCGACGGACCATGGTCTCGACGGTCTCGCCGTGGCCGTAGCCTCCGACCTTCCCGCAGATGCCGGTCTCTCGAGTAGTTCGGCGCTGACGGTGGCGCTGGTCGGGGCGGTGCTGGCTGTGTCGGGCGTGGAGATCGATCTCGATCGATTGGTGTCCGCGGCCTCGGCCGCGGAGAGATCGGTCGGCATCGAAGGCGGGACGATGGACCAGGAGGTCATCGTGCACGGAGTCACCGGGATGGCGCTGCGCATCGACTTCCAGCCGCCGTCCAGAACGTTGATAGCCGTGCCGGAGGGACTTCGGATCGTCGTCGCCCACTAAGGTGACGCTGCCGCCAAGACGGGCAGTGTCCGTG
>JABMPV010000056.1 GCA_013202595.1 bacterium | reverse complement strand
GCACAGATGAGACCTTCCTCAACTTCGACGGGATCTCCTACGGCAAGGGCGCCGCGGTCCTCAAGCAATTGGTGAAGACCATGGGCGAGGATGGCTTCAAGGAGGGCATGCGGGTCTACTTCCGGCGCCATCGACTCGGCAATGCCACCCTCGCGGACCTCCTGGCTGCGCTGCAGGGCGCCAGTGAGGTCGACCTGGTCCACTGGGCCGCGCGGTGGCTGAAGACGGCAGGGGTCAACACGATCGGTGCCGAGTGGCAGGCCGATGGTGCCCGACTGGAGACGCTCTCGCTCACCCAGACCGCGCCGGACACCAACCCGGTGCTGCGGCCCCACCGTCTCGAGGTCGCTCTGATCGATGCCACCGGCGCGCTCCGGGTGGTCCCGGGCACGATCGAGAAGGCTGTGAGCCCGGTGGCCGACACCGCCGACACCGTCGCTCCGGTGTTTGTCTACCCCAACCACGGCGACCACGCCTACGCAAAGGTTCGCCTCGATGAAGTCTCCATCGCGTGGGCGCGCAGGAGCCTGCCCTCGATCGACGACACACTCCTCCGCCAGCAGGTGTGGGCGTCATTGTGGGAGATGGTCCGCGATGCCGAACTGGCGTCGACCGATTATCTCGACCTGGTCAGGCGCCATCTGCCCGGCGAGCGCAACCTCACGATCGTGCAGATGGTGGGAGCCACCGTCGCCGGGGCCATCGCCAGGTACGTGCCCGAGGATCTGATCGATTCCGAACGGTCCCGGTTCGTTGCAGAGGCCCGCAAGGCCATCGACTCGGCTCCGGCAGGGGACCTCAAGGTCATGTGGGCGCGAGCCCTCATCAGCGAGGCTCGCTCCGCCGCCGACGTGCGACTCGCCGCCGGGTTGGTGGATGTGCCGCCCGATGGCCTGGCAATCGACCAGGACATGCGCTGGATCGTGTCCGTTCGCTGGGCAGAGTTCGCCATGGAGGGGACGGCCGAGCGCCTCGATTCCGAGCGTCGGCGCGATCCATCCGATCGAGGGGACAGGGCCATCCAGCGGGCCGAGGCGGTCACGCCGGATGCTCAGACCAAGGATGAGATCTGGGAGCGGCTCCACGGATCCGGATACGGATCGCTCCACATGGGAATGGCCGCTGCCGGCGGCTTCTGGCGCAGATCACAGCGCGACATGCTCGAGTCCTTCGTGCCGCGATTCTTCGATGGCCTGCCGAATGTGTTCTCGGAGTGGGAGCCGGAGGCGGCGAGGTCCTACTACACGACGTTCTTCCCGACCTATCGAATCGATGAGGACACCAGAGCCAGGGTGGGCGCACTGCTGGCCCGCGGCGATCTGGGCTCGATGCTCGTGAGGAAGCTCACCGAGACGGCCGACGACCTCGACCGCGCCCTGCGCAGCCGAGCGTTCGCAACGCCCGAACCGATTCCGGAACCCGGGACCGAACCCGACGACCCCGTCACCCCCGGCCCGACCGATAGCCCGGCCGATGACTGACGTCTGATGACTGATGACTGATGACTGATTTCAGACATGCGCCGCGCACTCTGCAGAGTCAGGTAACCTCCCCGCCATGTCGTACCTCCTCGCCCTCGGCGGCGTGCTTCTCGCATTTGGAACCGAGATCGTCGATCAGATCCCCGAAGACCTCAGAGAGCGGGGTACCGAGATCATCGACACGGTCAAGGCGAACCCGACCCTGCTGACCGCGCTGATCATCGTCGGCGTGCTCACCGCGGGGCTGTTCATCTGGGGTGTCGCAAAGCAGGTCTTCAAGGCTGCACTGTTCGGCGGCCTGGCGAGCGCAGCCACCTGGTACTGGTACTTCAACATTCGCTGAGCCGGATGTGCCTTTCGCAGCGTTACGGACCACAATCCGGGCGTCAGCCCCCTGTCGGAGGAACTCATGTCACGACTCAAGGTCGTTGTCGCTGAAGCCATCGCTGCAGCCGGCGTCACTCATCTCACACAACACTGCGATGTAGTCGACGCCGTCGGGTGCGATCGGGATGAACTGCTTGCTCTGATGAGTGACGCCGCCGGCCTCGTCGTGCGATCGGCCACCTCGGTCGACGCTGAGTTGATTGCCGCCGCACCGGCCCTCCAGGTGATCGGCAGAGCGGGAATTGGCGTCGACAACATTGACCTCGGTGCCGCAACCTCTGCCGGTGTGCTGGTGGTGAATGCTCCGACGGCCAACGCCGTCAGCGCAGCCGAGCACACCATGGCGCTGTTGCTGAGCCAGGCGCGCAGGGTCCCCGAGGCGGACCAGTCGCTCCGGTCGGGACGTTGGGACCGCAAGGACCTCCAGGGCGTCGAGTTGCATGGCAAGACGCTCGGCGTGATCGGTCTGGGACGAATCGGCACGCTCGTCGCCCAGCGCTGCCTGGCCTTCGGGATGCACCTGATCGCCTTCGATCCATATGTGAGCTCCGAACGGGCCCGCCGCCTGGGCGCCGAGTTGAAGGCCGACCTCGCCTCACTACTCGCCGAAGCCGACTTCGTCACAGTGCATCTGCCCAGGACGAGGGAGACCGAGGGTCTGCTCGGGCGAGAAGCCCTTGCCGGTGCGAAGCCCGGGATCCGGATCATCAACACGTCGCGCGGAGGCATCGTCGACGAGGAGGCGCTCGTCGAAGCGGTCCGCAGCGGGGTCGTCGCGGGTGCTGCACTCGATGTGTTTGTCTCGGAGCCGCTCACCGACAGCCCGCTGTTCGATCTGCGTCAGGTCGTGCTGACACCGCACCTCGGAGCCTCCACGGTCGAGGCCCAGGACAAGGCGGGCACCGACGTCGCGTCTGCGGTGGTCAATGCTCTCAGGGGCGAGATCGTGGCGTCGGCGGTCAACGTCGACTTCGGCCCGGATGTGCCTGCCGAGTTGATCCCCTACCTCTCTCTGGCCGAGCAGCTGGGTGGCGCCTTCGTGACCCTTGCAGACTCCCTTCCCGCGTCGCTCACCGTGACCGCAGCCGGTCGGCTGGCAGATCTCCCCGTGAGGCCGCTCGCCCTCGCTGCACTCAAGGGGGCCCTGGCGAGAGTGGCCGACGGGCCCGTCACATATGTCAACGCTCCGGGGCTCGCGGCGGCTCACGGCCTGACTCTGATCGAGGAGCGCACGTCGGATGTCCGCGACTTCGTCGCCGAGATCAGGGTCAGCGGCGAGGTGGGCGGCGTCTCTTCGGTGGTCGCCGGAAGCGTCGTGGGTCGGAGAGGGCCGGTGCTCACCGAGGCATTCGACCACGAGATCGAGCTCCCGTTCAGCGAGCACATGCTGATCCTGCTCAATGACGACGTGCCCGGGGTGATCGGCCGGGTCGGCTCCTATCTGGGCGACCTGGCCGTGAACATCGCCAACATGGTGGTCGGCCGGTCGGCCCGGACGGGCGAGGTGGCGATGATGGGCCTCAACCTCGATCGCGTCCTCGACGACGGCGAGATGGAGGGCTTCCGCGCCATCCACGGTGTCACCCGATCCTGGTTCATGGAAGGCTGAAGGCTGCGGGTCAGAGGCCCGCAGCGGTGAGCAGCCACCCAACGGCTGCACCGTAGAGCCCGGCGACCACGTCGTCGGCTGTGATCCCGACGGCGCCGTGCAGGCGCTCCGCCTGGGGGACCCCCGGGAGCACCTTGAAGATGTCGGCCGCCCGGGCCACCACGATCGCCACCAGCCACGGCCACCCACCGAGGCCGACGACTGCGACGAGGGTCCCGGCCGTCTCGTCCATGCACACCCAGCCCGGGTCGGCACCGTCGACCGCGAACGGCCGGGACGACCACAGCGAGGCTCCGATGGCGACGGCGGCTGCAATCAGACCCACCCACCATGGCGCCTTCAGAACGGGGATGGCAACGGCGACGCCGAGGGCGGCACCGAAGGTGCCTGCTCCTGAGTCGGATCCCCGCAGACGGCGCGGGATGAATCCGAGATAGAACGATGAGGCAACGAACCGGTGCACGCCGGTGAGGCTACCGGACCGACTGCCGACAATCGCCGACCTCACTCATGGCGGTTGACGATTTCAACAGGTGTCGCCGGATGGGTGGCTTGTGATCGTTGCAGGGCCGAAGGTCATCGCAGGTCAGAGAGCCAGGACCAGTTCCGGTTCGCCGTCGGTCACGTTCCCGGTCGGGGTGAACCCGAGTTGCTCGAAGAAGGGGAGGTGCCCTCCACGGCCCGGGCCGTGCGAGGTGAAGAGCGACGCTTCGCCGAGTGACCGGACATGGTCGGCGATCAGTCTCACGACCAGCGTCCCGATCCCGCGGCGCTGGTGGAGGCGATCGATGAGCAGGCGCCGGATGAAGGCCTGATCGAAGTCGGCGGTCGGGGCCGCCAGCATCACGAAACCGACGATGTCGCCGTCCACCTCGACTGCCCGGTACCACGGCGTGAGAGGGCGGCCATCGTGGACCCCGGGAACGAGCGCTTCGGCGAACGACACCGCCATCGGCGCGACGAATGCCTCTTGAGTCTTGTGGGTGGCCACGCCGTAGACCTCCCAGAGGTTGCTCCGGGTCACCTTCACCAAGCGCACGTCCTCCGGCGGAGTGCGGATGCGATCCCGCCACCTCTCCCAGTCGGGGCGGGTCATCCCGTAGATCCAGTCGTCGGAGATGTCCCCGTCGAGTGAGAAGGACAGCCGGGTGTGGCCCTCGAAGAGGAATCCGGTGCGCTCCATGAGCATCGCCGAGGCAGGGTTGTCCGGGTGCAGCATGCCGAAGACCCGCACCACACCGAGAGTTTCGAAGCAGTACGCCACCAGAGCGGTGAGGCCCTCGGTGGCGAAGCCCCGGCCCCAGTGCTCGCGATCGAGGGTGTATCCGACCTCGGCCGCGTGACCGGCCTCGTCGAGATGCAGGGCCAGGTCCCCTACGACGGCACCGGTGGATCGCTCCTCGAGGGTGGCCATCCACCAGCCGTCTCGTTCGGCGCCGTCCATTTCCCCGACCGATATTGCTATCCGCTCTGCGGTCTCCCGGGGGTGGGGAATCGTCCAGTTCTGGTACTCGGCGACCTCCGGATCGTTCCGGCGCTTCCAGAGGGCGGTTGCATCCGACGCGGTCATCCCACGGATGATGAGGCGCTCGGTCGTGACGGGTTGGAACACGGGCGACATCGTAGGGAATCGGGCGCCCCGGAACCGGGGTACCCTCCCACGCCATGCGAGCACAAGACCTTGGTCGGTTCTCCACCGTCACCGACCCCAATCTGCATCCCGACGGTGTCAGGATTGCCTACACCGTCTCCCATATGGACGTCGAAGGAGACAGGTACGTCAGGCAAATCCATCTGTGGGATGGCGAGGCCTCAAGGGTGTTCACGGTGGGCCCGGGCGACGCCCGGCCGAGGTGGTCGCCGGACGGGAAGCGTATTGCGTTCCTCCGCACAGCCGCCGCCAAGGGTTCCGTGCCTCAGGTGGCCGTGATGCCGACCGACGGGGGAGAGGCCACCATTGTCACCGACTTCGCTCTAGGCGCCTCTGAGGCCGAATGGGCGCCCGATGGTGAGCGTCTCGCCGTGGTGGGGGCCACGTGGCTGGACGAGTGGGCCGATCTCGACGACGACGAGCGCACTCGCCGACCGCGCCGGATCACGGGGGCGGGCTACCGGTTCGACACCAGGGGATGGATTCACGATCGCCGGACCAAGGTGTACGTGTTCGTGCCCGGTGAGGGCGAACCCGAGCCGATCTCCGGTGAGGGCGACTGGTTCGACTCGTCGGTGTCGTGGCATCCCGACGGTTCGAGCCTTCTGTTTGTGAGCCCCCGTCACGACAAGCGATTCATCGACTCGGGGATCCAGGTGTGGCGTGTGCCTGCCGACGGGTCTGCGGCGCCGGAGGCCCTCGTCGAGCCGGGCATGTGGTCGTCGGCTTCGCACGCACCCGATGGGACGGTTCATCTGATCGGACTCGAGGGTGCGTGGCAGTACCCCGATGTTCCGGGTCTGTTCCGCCTCGCCGACGGCGAACTCACCCAACTGGCCGGCGATCTCGATCGGTCGTTCGAATCGCCGTCCCCGGCCGCCCAGCCTGCCGGATTGCAGTGGCTGGCCGATGGGTCGGCGCTGTCGGTCCTCGAGGACAGGGGCCGTCTGCGCGTTGTCTCCGTGGGCTCCGATGGTCACGTATCCGATGTGCTCGGTGGTGACCGCCTCATCACGGGAGTGGCCCCCAGGCAGGACGGCAGCGCATTCGCCTTCACCTCGACCTCGCCGACAGATCCAGGGGAGTTGTGGTGGTGGGAAGGCGGCACCGAACGGCAACTCACAGACCTGAACGCCGCGTTCCGCGTCGACTGCTGCCCGATAGATCCGATCTCGTTCACCGTCGAAAACGATGGCGTCGAAATCGACGCCTGGGTGGTGCTGCCTCCGGGCGATGAGAGCGTTCCCCTCCTGCTCAACATCCATGGAGGACCGGCGACCCAGTACGGCTACGGGTTCTTCGATGAGTTCCAGGTGTATGCCGGCTCGGGCTTCGGGGTCGTCGCCTGCAATCCACGCGGATCGAGTGGACGGGGCAGGGACTTCATCAGAACACCGGTCGGGAGATGGCCGGAGGAACGTCCGCCGGATCTCGAAGACATTCTTGCCGTCGTCGCAGGGGCCCTGGAGCGCTTCGATCGGTTGGATGCCGATCGCATGGGGATCATGGGCGGTTCCTACGGGGGGTTCATGACCGGGAGGATCCTGGCTATGGATGACCGGTGGAAGTGTGCGGTGCCCGAACGAGGGCTGTACGACTTCACCGGCTTTGCGGGGACATCGGACATCGGGCACAGATTCCCCCGGATGTACCTGGGTGACTGGTCGTACGAAGACTGGTCCGACCTATGGGCTGCGAGCCCGATGTCGCGGGCCCACAAGATCACCACGCCCTGCCTGATCCTGCACTCAGAGAGCGATTGGCGTTGTCCCATCGAGCAGGGCGAGCAGCTTCAGTCAGTGCTTGTTGCGTGCGGGGTCGAGGTGGAGATGCTTAGATTCCCAGGAGGGAGCCACGAACTCTCGCGGTCGGGTGCTCCCCGCCATCGACAGGAGCGCTTCGAGGCGATCGTCGAATGGAACGGCCGCCACCTGGCAGTCCAGTCCCCGAGCATGGGAAAATAGGAACGTGAATCCCACTTCAAAGATTTGGGTCGACGGTGACCTGGTGCCTTGGGAAGAGGCGACAGTCCACGTCCTCACTCACGCGTTGCACTACGGAACCGGAGTCTTCGAGGGCATCCGGGCATATGAGACAGATGACGGTCCTGCCGTGTTCAGATTGCGCGAGCACATGGATCGGCTGGTCGCGTCCGCCAAGGCGTATCGCATCCCCCTCCAGCTGACCGGCGATGAGTTGTCGGAGGCCGCCATCGAGGTCATCCATGCCAACGAGCTCGGTGCGTGCTACGTGCGCCCGCTGGTCTTCTACGGAACGGGCTCGATGGGCCTCAACCCCGCCGGGGCCGATGTCCGGGCGATCATCGCCGCCTGGGAGTGGGGCTCCTACCTGGGCGAAGAGGGCGTGCGCAACGGGATCAGGGTGGCCACGTCGTCGTGGCGCAGGATCGACCACACGATGCTGATCCCCAATGCCAAGGGCTCCGGCGGGTACCTCAACAGCGTGCTCGCCAAGCAGGAGGCGCTCGCTGCAGGGTACGAGGAGGCCATCCTGCTCAACTCGGACGGTTTCGTGGCTGAGGGGAGTGGCGAGAACCTCTTCCTCGTCAAGGACGGTGTGGTCCGCACTCCGACGTGGCTCGCCGGTGCCCTCAACGGGCTCACCCGCGGCACTGTCATCACGATGCTGCGTGACGAAGGCATCGAGGTGATCGAGACCAATCTCACCCGCTCCGACATGTACTACGCCGATGAGGCGTTCTTCACGGGGACGGCTGCCGAGGTGACGCCGCTCAGAGAGATCGATGACCGGATGGTCGGCAACGGTCGGCCCGGTCCCATTACCGTTCGGACCCAGGAGCTCTACTCGGCTGTCGTCACAGGCAAGCTCGAGCAGTACCGCCACTGGCTCGAGTACGTCTAGGAGGCATCTGTGGGCCAGCAGCCCAGTATCCCGGTTGATATCGGTACGGCTCCCCGTCGCAGTCCTCAGCCTGCGACGGCGCGGTCATGGACGCCAACGAGGCCGGGCGAGTTGTCGGGCCCCGATGTCATCCCGTGGGGCGGCGCTTTCGGCACTCCCGGCCCCGATGCCGGGTACGCCCTCAAGGTGCTGGCAGGGAGAGACCTCGATCTGGCCGATGGCGAGCACCGCCACGACGTCGAGGTGGGTCTCGCGGCGATCATGACGGCCAGGGCCTCCCGGTTTGGCAGGGCACCCATGGTCGAGGATGCCGAGACGGCCGAACTCCTGCTGGGTCTCACACACGAAGGGGTTCCTGCCGCAGCGGTCGATGCGCTGACGGCGATGCGGCGACGCGTCGTGCCGGGGATCGGCCACGCCCCATCTCGTCTCAGCGACCTGATCGCAGGCATCGATGTCGACGTGCTCGAGGGTGGACCGGAAGCGGTGCGTCGCGCCCTGACCGGCGGCGATCTGCCGATCGGCGCCTGATGTCAGAGACCGGGTATGTCAGCGGCATGGTCGTGCCGATGCCGGAGGGTGCGGCGATTCCCCCCTTTCACCTCCCGTGGTGCTTCGGCTGCGGTCCCGAGAACGAGAACGGCCTCGGTCTGAAGGCCCGCATCGAAGGCGATCGGGTGATCGCCGACATCGAGTTCGCTCCCTGGTTCCAGGGCGGGCCCAGGGTGGTTCATGGAGGTGCCATCGCAGCGTTCTTCGACGATCTGATGGGGTT
>JABMPV010000055.1 GCA_013202595.1 bacterium | reverse complement strand
TTCACTCGCGCCAGGGTGTGAGTTTCGAAACGTTGGTGGGCCCGGCAGGACTCGAACCTGCGACCTACCGATTATGAGTCGGCTGCTCTAACCAACTGAGCTACGGGCCCGCTCCCCCGATGGTAGGGGACAGTGCGGCCCGTTCCCTACCTGCGATCTGCATGCCGGTCACATGCCCGCCGGACCAGAGAGTGGCGCTTATCGCGCTCCCCCGCCGCCCTTGTCATGCAACCTGGGCCTGCCCCATGTAGCGTGCCTTATTCGCACCCAGGATGGAACATGAAACCGCGACCGTTCAGCGAGGCCCTCGATTATCACGAACGGGATCGACCCGGCAAGATCGAGATGAGGCCGACGAAGCCGACTGCCACCCAGGCCGATCTGTCATTGGCCTACACGCCCGGCGTCGCCGAACCCTGTCTCGCCATCGCCGATGACCCCGATGACGCGTTCCGCTACACCAACCGGGGCAACCTCGTCGCTGTGGTGTCCAACGGCACAGCCGTCCTCGGACTGGGAAACATCGGACCGCTGGCAGGCAAGCCCGTCATGGAGGGCAAGGGCGTGCTCTTCAAGCGGTTCGCCGACATCGACGTGTTCGACCTCGAAATCGACGCATCGGACGCTGAGTCGGTCATCAGGTTCTGCGAGATGCTGGAACCGACTGTCGGTGGGATCAACCTCGAGGACATCGCCGCACCCGATTGCTTCGAGATCGAGGACATCCTCCGTGAACGCCTGAAGATCCCCGTCTTCCACGATGACCAACACGGGACAGCGATCATCGCTGGAGCAGCCCTCCTCAATGCCCTCGATCTCACGGAGCGAGACATCGCCGAGACGAGCGTCGTGATCAGCGGCGCCGGTGCGGCAGGAATTGCCACAGCCAAGTTCTTCATCGGTCTCGGCATCCTGGGCGACAACCTGGTGCTGATCGACTCCCGGGGCGTCATCAGATCTGATCGGGAGGGGCTACCGGCCTACAAGGCCGCCATGGCCACCAACCGCGCCGACATCACGACCCTGGCCGACGCCATGGTCGGCGCCGACGTGTTCGTCGGCGTGTCGGTAGCCGGCACGGTCACGGGTGACATGGTGAAGGCAATGGCAGAGCGTCCCATCGTGTTCGCTCTCGCCAACCCCGATCCCGAGATCGGCTACGACGAGGCGATCGCGGCTCGCCCCGATGCCATCGTCGCCACCGGTCGCAGTGACTTTCCCAACCAGGTCAACAACGTGCTCGGCTTCCCCTTCATCTTCAGAGGAGCCCTCGACGTACGAGCAACCTGTATCAGCGAGGGGATGAAGAAGGCCGCCGCCCGCAGTCTCGCTGAACTCGCCCAACTGCCCGTCCCCGACACCGTTCTCGCCACGTACGGCCTCGATCGACTGTCGTTCGGGCCCGAGTACCTCATACCGAAACCCTTCGATCCCCGTGTGCTGTGGCACGTCGCCCCGGCGATCGCCCAGGCGGCCATGGACGAGGGCCTGGCCCAGGTGCCAATTCCGGATATGGAGGAGTACGCACTGAATCTCAGGCGGAGGTTCCAGGTTTCCTACTCCCTGGTCCACGGTGTCATGGTCAGGGCGAAAGCCAATCCGATGACTGTCGTCTACCCCCAGGGTGCCGATGCCAGGATCATCCGAGCGGCGAGAAGGGTGATCGACGAAGGTATCGCCCGTCCCATCATCCTCGGCCACGTTGCCAAGGTGCAGGCGATCGCTGCAGGCGTTGGCATCGACCTCGAAGGCATCTCGCTGCTCGAACCCCGGGATGAGCCAGAGACATGTGAGCGATATGCGGCCTCACTCCATGAGATACGGCAGCGTAGAGGCATGACGATCGATGACGCACGGCGCGAGATTCGGAAACGGTCGTATTTCGGCACGCTGATGCTGCACGCAGGAGACGCAGACTGCTTGCTCGGCGGCCTGACCACCTACTACGCCGAGACCCTGAAGCCTGTGCTGCAACTACTGCCATTGGAAGCCGGACGGACGATCGTCAGCGCGTTCTATGTCGTGATGATCGGAAACCGCACCTACTTCCTCGCCGACTGCGCTGTGAACCCATCCCCCACCGCAAGCCAATTGGCCGAGATCGCCATCTCCACCGCGAGGAGCGCCCAAGCCGAATTCAACATCGAACCAAGGGTTGCGATGATCTCATACAGCAACTTCGGCAGCGCCGATGGACCCGAACCCAATCTGGTTCGGTCCGCCGTCGCCATTGCCCATGAACGAGCGCCCGACATCGCGCTCGATGGAGAAATGCATGCGGACACGGCGGTGGTCGGCAGCCTGCTGCGGAGCAGACACCCGTTCAGTGACCTGAAGAAGTCGGCCAACGTCCTGGTGTTCCCGACGCTGACAGCGGCCAACGCCGCCTACAAACTGCTCGACCGCCTCGGCGGAGCCGAGATAATCGGGCCGATCCTGACCGGCACGTCCAAGTCGGTGCACGTCGCTCAGCGCGACGCCGACGTCGGCGACATCGTCAGCCTGACGGCGATCGCCGTGCTCGACGCACAGCGAATCGCCGCACAGAACGGCTGATGCCTGGAAGGCTGACTCTTAGACGGCCCGGTTGACCCCGGCAGAGCGAAGCACTGCAGCGGCCACGCCGGCCTCGCGC
>JABMPV010000054.1 GCA_013202595.1 bacterium | reverse complement strand
GTTCATGTGGCCAACCCGCTCGATCCGTCGCTGGGTCGAAGGCCAGATCGCCGACTTCGCACCCGACGTCGTGGTGTTTGGCGCACCTCACCCTCTCGCCCACATGGGCCCGGGGCTCAGGGAGCGGACCGGGGTTCCGTATGCAGTGATGTGCCATGGCGCCGAGATCACCATCCCCGCAGCGGTCCCTCTGCTGCGGCGATTGGTGCGCTGGCCGCTGCGGCGCGCAGATTCCCTGTTCGCCGTCAGTCGGTTCACCGCACGGCGCGTGGAGCGGTTGACCCGTCGCCCCGTTTCGGTCATCGGTGCCGGTGTGGACATCGAGGCGTTCACGCCCGCCGATGCGCCTCCGGACTCGCCGGTCATTGCGTGTGTCAGCCGGTTCGTCCCTCGCAAGGGCCACGACAGGGTGCTGCGGTCCGTCGCCCGACTCAGGGAGCAGGGCGTCGATGCCACAGCCTTGATCGTCGGCACAGGCCGCCTTGAGAAGCGGCTGAGGCGCCTCGCCGATGACCTCGGCGTCCCCACCCGCTTCGAGGTCGGGGTCCCGTGGAGTGAACTCGGAGGGCTGTATCGCACCGCGACGGTGTTCGTCATGCCCTGTCGATCTCGCTGGTTCGGCCTCGAGGTCGAGGGCCTGGGGATCGTGTTCCTGGAGGCGGCAGCCGCGGGTCTCCCGGTGCTGGCCGGCGACTCCGGCGGTGCCCCCGAGACAGTCATCCCGGGGCGGACCGGGTTCGTGGTCCCCGATGACGATGCGATCGATCAGGCCCTGCGAATGCTGGTGGCCGCGCCAGACTGGGCGAGGCGGGTTGGAGCGGCGGGAAGACGCCGTGTCGAGGCGGAGTTCACGTGGAACGCCGCCGCCGGACGTATGATCCACGGCCTTGAAGCGATTCTGAGCGAGTCGGACGGAGATGATCCGTCTTGACTTTCGAGCGGGTCGCACGTAAACCCTAAGGCGCTCACCGCCGCAGCCGAGGTAAGTGAGCGCGCAATCAGAGGTACTGAATGAGCACGCTGGTCATCGTCGAGTCGCCTGCCAAGGCCCGGACCATCTCCGGGTTCCTCGGCGCGGGCTATGTCGTGGAGTCGTCCATCGGGCACATCCGCGATCTCCCCCGCAACGCCGCCGACGTACCCGCCAGCCACAAGGGCGAGTCGTGGGCTCGTCTCGGTGTGGACACGGAGCACGACTTCAAGCCGCTGTACATCGTGCCCAAAGAGAAGAAGCAGCAGATCACGAAGCTGAAGAAGCTGCTGAAGAGCGCGGACGAATTGCTGCTCGCCACAGATGAGGATCGCGAGGGTGAGTCGATTGCCTGGCACCTCATGGAGGTGCTCAAGCCGACCATCCCGGTCCGCCGCATGGTCTTCCATGAGATCACCCCCCAGGCCATCCAGCGTGCGATGGACGAGTCGCGCGACATCGATCGGCATCTCGTCGAGGCCCAGGAAGCCCGCCGCATCCTCGACCGCCTCGTCGGCTACGAGGTCTCGCCGGTGCTGTGGAAGATGATTCGCCAGGGTTTGTCCGCCGGCCGGGTCCAGAGTCCCGCCGTCCGGATCCTGGTCGAGCGGGAGCGGGAGCGCATGCGGTTCGCGTCTGCCTCGTATTGGAACCTCGAAGGCGAGTTCTCGACCAGCGGTGCCCCGGACAGGTTCTCCGCCACCCTCGTCGAACTCGGCGGTTCGAGGGTTGCAAGTGGCAAGGACTTCGGGCAGGACGGGACGATGTCCGACAAGTCGCCGGCCAGACTCCTCGATGAGGCTGCAGCCGTGGCCCTCGCAGAAGGCCTCAGGTCGATCGAATTCGCCGTGCGTTCGGTCGAGCGCAAGCCCTGGTCTTCATCGCCGGGAGCGCCGTTCCGCACTTCGACCCTCCAGCAGGAGGCGGGGCGCAAGCTGCGCTTCACAGCGTCTCGAACGATGCGTGCGGCCCAGCGCCTCTATGAAGGCGGCTTCATCACCTACATGCGGACCGATTCGATCGCGCTGTCGGAGACCGCCATCACCGCCGCCAGGTCACTGGTGGCCGATCGGTACGGGAGCGACTACCTGCCTGCGAAGCCGCGGTTGTACAAGTCCACCGTGAAGAACGCCCAGGAGGCCCATGAGGCCATTCGCCCCGCAGGCGAGGTGTTCCGGTCGCCAGAGGACGTTGCCGGTCAACTCCAGGATTCGGACCAGATCAAGCTGTACGACATGGTGTGGAAGCGCACCGTCGCTTCGCAGATGTCCAACGCCACGGGAGAGCGGGTCCAGGTGCGGCTCGGTGCCACCACTGCCTCCGGTGAGGATGCCGAGTTCGCCACGTCCGGCAAGGTCATCTCGTTTCCCGGATATCTCCGGGCCTACGTCGAGGGGTCCGACGATCCCGAGGCCGACCTCGAAGACCGCGAGCGCCGGTTGCCTGCCCTCGCCGACGGCGACGCTCTCGATGCGCATTCCATCGAGGCGCTCGGACACGACACGAAGCCCCGGGCGCGGTATACGGAGGCCTCACTGGTCAAGCGGTTGGAGGAACTCGAGATCGGGCGCCCATCCACCTACGCCTCGATCATCCAGACCATCCAGGATCGGGGGTACGCCTTTAAGAAGGGGACGGCCCTGGTCCCGTCGTTCACAGCCTTCGCTGCCATCTCGTTGCTCGAACGGCATTTCCCGACGCTGGTCGACTACGACTTCACCGCCCTCATGGAAGACGATCTCGACCGGATCGCAGCCGGGTCCCAGGAGGTCACGCCGTGGTTGTCCCGGCTGTACTTCGGAGGCCCGGGAGACACCGACGGAAATGGTCACGGCCCGGCACCTCGCACGGGCCTCAAGACGGCTGTGAGCGATGGGCTCGGCGACATCGACCCCAGGGAGATCAGCAGCATCCCATTGGGCGAAGACGCCGACGGCGTGGCGGTCGTGGCCAGGGTGGGGCGCTACGGGCCCTATGTGTCGCGTGGTGAGGACACCGCGGGAATCCCCGACGAGTTGCCTCCAGACGAACTCTCCGTCGACATGGCGATCGAATTGCTGTCGAAACCCAGTGGCGACCGGATCGTGGGCGCCGACCCCGAGTCCGGCCTCGATGTGCTGGTGCGGGCGGGCCGCTACGGGCCGTACGTCCAGTTGGGCGATGCGGATGAGGTCAAGGACAAGCCCAAGACGGCCTCGCTGTTCAAGACGATGGAGCCTGCAGAGTTGACGCTCGATGATGCGCTGCGGTTGCTCTCCCTCCCCAGGGTGGTCGGAGCCGACGCCGAAGGTGTCGAGATCACGGTGCAGAACGGGAGATACGGGCCCTACATCAAGCGGGCCAAGGACACGAGGAGCCTCGAGACCGAGGACCAGATCTTCACCGTGACGCTCGATGAATCGCTCGCTCTGCTCGCCCAGCCAAAGCGCAGAGGAGGCAGGTCGACTGCCGCACTTCGAGAGGTCGGCATCGACCCGGAGAATGGCTGCCAATACGAGATTCGGGACGGCAGGTTCGGTCTCTACGTCACCGATGGCGCCGTGAACGCCTCGCTGCGCAAGGACGACTCGCTCGAGAACATGACCATCGAGCGTGCCCGCCTGCTCCTCGAAGCCCGCCGTCAGCGCATGGCCGACCAGGGCAAAGAAGCCAAGCCCTGCCCTCCTGCTCCCAAAGAGCCTGATCCCTCAGCCTGATAGCCTCCGTCCGTGACCGAGGCAGCACCCCGTTCAGCATGGGCGCTCATGCGCGTCGGCCCGTTTTCCCGACTGTGGAAAGCGGGCTTCATCTCGAGTACCGGGGATTGGGTCGCGATCCTGGCCACGCTGTCGCTCGCCGACGAACTGGCCGGCGAGAGCGGGATCGTGCTCGCGCTGACATCGCGGATCCTCCCCGGCCTGTTCTTCGCGGCGATCGGCGGAGTCATCGCAGACCGCCTCAATCGCAAGCATGTGATGATCGTCTGCGAAGTGGCCAGGGCCGGATTGGTGCTGAGCCTCGCATTCGTCGAGACGATCACCGCACTCATCCTGGTGAACCTGCTGCTCGAGGCATTCACGCTGGTGTTCCAGCCGGCCAAGGAAGCCACGGTCCCCAACCTGGTACAGCGAAATGAACTGGTCCAGGCAAACAGCCTCTCCCTGAGTGCCGCCTACGGGACCTTCCCGCTCGGAGCCGCTCTGTTCCTCGTGCTCGCCCCGCTCGGTGAGAAGGTCACGTTCGGCTTCTTGCCGGGCACTCCTGAGTCCCTGGCCTTCCTGCTGGACTCACTCACGTATCTCGGCTCTGCGGCGTTCCTCCTGACACTGCCGGCGATCCTGCAGACCAGGAGAGATCGGCCCGCGCGTAGGCGGCGTGGCATCAACATCATGGCCCCGCTGCACGATTTGCGTGACGGTGTGGTGTTCGTGGTCACCCACCCCAGGGTCAGGTCGGTCGTGGGCGCCATCACCGTCGCCCTGGCAGGCGGCGGCATCGTCGTCGTGATCGGAAAGCCGTTCAGTACCGAGGTGCTCAATGCGGGAACGGCGGGTTTCCCCGCGCTGTTGACGGCGTTCGGCCTCGGAGCAGGGATCGGAATCGTGCTTGTGACGATCTTCGGTCCCCGCCTCGTCCACAAGGACGTCTCGTTCGCCCTTTCGCTGCTGGTCACCGGCCTGGCACTCGCTGCCGCCGGTCTGATCAAGACCATCTTCGGTGGAGTGGGATGGATCGGCGTCATGGGACTCGGTGCCGGCTCGGGGTACGTCCTCGGCTTCTCTCACCTCCACGAGCAGGTGGAGGACGAGGTCAGGGGGAGGACCTTCGCCGCCCTCTTCTCCCTGATGAGGATCGGGCTGCTGACCTCGATGGCAATAGCGCTTCCGCTCGCCGGCCTGTTCGACGGCCTCCTTCCGGGGATGCTCTCTGAGGGGTATCGGATCGTCCTGCTGCTCGGGGGATTCGTCACTTTCCTCGCAGGCAGCCTCACCCTGTGGAGTGTCCGCCGCCAACTCGTCGAGGAGTACGGCAGGGACGAGGGACAGCGCCGCAGGTCGGTCGAGGCCGCCACCGAGGCGTTTCGATCATTCCGCAAGTCTCAATCGGGTGCGGAGGAGACCATCGAGATGGATGCTCTCGATATCGATCAAGGTCTGGACGACGCCGGCGATCCGATGGAAGATGGTGCTCGATGACGATGCAGCGATACATCGCGTTCGAGGGGGTCGACGGAGCGGGCAAGACCACCGTCGCCCTGGCCGTGGCCGAGCGTCTTCGTTTTGCAGGGCACGACGTCTGCTTCGTCAGGGAACCCGGCGGGACTGCGACGGGGGAGATGATCCGGAGCGTGTTGTTGGACCGCGGTGATCGTGATGTCGACCCATGGGCCGAGGCTCTTCTGTTCGCTGCGGGTCGGGCGCAACTGGCTGTGGAGGTGGTGGGCCCCGCACTGGCTGCAGGCTCGTTCGTGCTCAGCGACAGGAGTGTCTACTCATCGCTCGCCTATCAGGGTGGCGCGAGGGGCCTTGGTATCGACGCGGTGCGTTCGGTCAATGAAGCGGGGCTGAGAGGCGTGTGGCCCGGGTTGGTGGTTCTGCTGAGAGTCGACCCTGCCCTGGCGCTCGGCCGGGAGGATGAAGCCGACCGGATCAGTGTCGAAGGCCTTGGCCTCCAGCAGCGGGTTGCCGCTGCGTACGACCAGCTCGAACAGGCGGATCCTGAGCGGTTCGTGGTCGTGGATGCCGTCGCCCCTCTTCACGAAACCGTTGAGGCCGCGCTCGCCGGTGTGGTGGCCAGATCGTGAGCATCTACGACGATGTCGTCGGCCACCGGTCGGTCATCGAACTCCTCGAACGCGAGGCCCCGGCGCCCGCTCATGCCTATCTGTTCGTCGGCCCTTCCAGCGTCGGAAAGGCGACACTCGCTCGCCGGTTCGCTGCCGTCCTCCTGTGTGGCGACGACGGCGACTGTCGCTCGCGGGTGCTGAGGGGAGTCCACCACGATCTGACCGTCGTCGAACCCGACGGGCGGACGGCCCTCACCGTCGAGCAGGCACGGTCGACTGTGGCCAGAGCCGTACTCTCTCCCGTGGAGGCGCCCAGGAAGGTGTTCCTCTTCGAAGAGGCGGGGGTGATGAACGAAGAGGCGGCCAACACGCTCCTGAAGACCCTCGAAGAGCCGACCGAAACGACGGTGTTCGTGCTCGTGGCCGAGTCGGAGGACCAACTCCCCGAGACCGTGGCCAGCCGATCGCGGACCGTGTTCGTCGGACGCGTGCCCGAACCCGAGATCGTGGACGCTCTCGTGGCACGCGGTGTCGATCCCGTTCAGGCCGAGCGTGCGACCGCGGCCGCGGGAGGAAGGCCGGGCCTCGCACTGACCCTCGCCACCCGGCCAGAAGTGGCCGCATTCCGATCGGCGTGGCTCTCGGTTCCCCGACGGGTCACCGGCCATCCGGGCGACTCCTACCGCATCGCAGAGGATGTGCTCTCTGCTGCGGGCCCGCTGCTCGAGTCCCTCGACGCCCGGCAGGAGGAAGAGGAGGCTGCCGCCGGACTCGACGGTGCTGCGGCCAGGGCCCTCAAAGACAGACACGAGCGCGAGAAGAAGCGGGCCTCGTCCGCGCTCCTCGTCACGGGTCTGGAGATACTGGCGTCGTGGTATAGGGACGCCGCCGCGGCCGCGTACGGGGCGACGACTCGCAACACGGATGTGCCGGGGACCGATCTGGCAGCCGTGCGGCCGGCGGCCGCGATCGCAGGGGCCGAACAGATACTCGGAGCGATCGGATCGCTCGAAGCCAACCAGCGCCCGGAGTTGGTACTCGCGACGCTCTTCAGTGGCCTTGCCGGATCCAACTAGCACCGGCTTCCCCTGGGGAGGCGAGCACGGATGGGCGTTCGGTGCCGTCGTGGCCCGGGTCACGCTGCGGCCGTGGTTCCCTCTGTCGTGCTCGGGCCACGAGAATGTTCCCGAGGGCCCAATGGTCGTTGCCGCCAACCACTACTCGCATCTCGATCCCGTTGTGGTGGGTGCGGCCATCGGACGTCCGCTGCGCTTCCTCGCCGTCGATGAGTTGTACGGCAATTCTTCGTTCTTCGATCACCTCACCACCTGGCTCGGTGCAATTCCGATGCCGAGAGAGACCATCCCGCTCGCTGCCATGCGCCTTTGCCTCGAAGAATTGGCCGAAGGTGGATCGGTCGGGCTGTTCCCCGAGGGCGTCAGGGTGTGGAGGTGGGGTGAGGTCCGGCCCAAGCGCGGTGCGGCGTGGCTGGCCCACAAGGCCGGTGTCCCGCTTGTACCGGTGGCGGTGGCGGGCACCGGGGAAGCGATGGGTAGGAGCACCGGTCGCATCAGCAGGAAGCCGATCAGGGTGCACGTGTGCGAGCCGGTGCTCCCCGGAGCGACCGTTTCGGACGATCCAGTCGGCGAGATCACCGAACTGTGGCGCAGCAGCGTGGACCGCGCTCTCGGTTCCCTGTACGGGTCGTGATCGACCTACGCTTCCGACTCCCTCGCCAGGAACCACAGCAGTGCGCATCGCCGTAGCGGGATCAACAGGCCTCATCGGGTCGGCTCTCGTGCCCGCGCTCGAGGCTGCAGGTCATGAAGTCGTCCGGCTGATCCGCCCCGCCACCGCCGGTGCAGACGGGATCGAGTGGGATCCCGAGGCGGGCACCCTCGACGGCAGGGACCTTGCCGGGATCGAGGCCGTGATCAACCTCGCCGGTCGAAGCATCGGCAGCCGCCGGTGGAGCGATGGGGAGATGAGCCTGGTGGAGTCGTCCCGGGTGGAGTCGACGGCCCTGCTGGCCCGGGTCATCTCCGGCATGGAGAGTGGGCCGTCGATTCTGATCAACGCCTCAGCCGTCGGCTTCTACGGTGACCGGCCGCACGAGCGACTGGACGAGTCGAGTTCGCCGGGTGATGGGTTCTTCCCCGATGTATGTGTTGCCTGGGAGCAAGCGGCGGCCCCGGCGGTGGTCGCCGGCCTCAGGGTGGCGTTCCTCCGCACCGGCATCGTTCTGAGTGCCGGTGGCGGGGCCCTCGATCGGATCCTCGCCCCCGTCGGCCCGAAGTGGCTCAGCCCGTATCGATGGGGTCTCGGAGGCTGGATCGGCAATGGCAGGAACATCTGGCCGTGGATTGCGCTCGACGACGAGATCAGGG
>JABMPV010000053.1 GCA_013202595.1 bacterium | reverse complement strand
TTCGCCCGCCGCAGCCTGCGTGACGCCACCCCCGATCAGCGGCGCGAGATCGGCCGCGTGGTCAACGAGATCACCACTTCGCTGGGACGGGAGATCGCTACCAGGAGAGCCGTCATCGAGGCTGCCGCCCAGGATGCATTGCTCCTGTCGGAGCGCCTCGACATGACCCTCCCCGGCAGGGCGCCCGCCCGGGGCTCGGCCAACCTGGTGATGCAGGTTTGGGAGGAGATCACAGACATCTTCGTGGCGCTCGGCTACACCGTCGCCGACGGGCCTGAAGCGGAGACGGCGTACTACAACTTCGATGCGCTCAACACCCCCGAGGCGCACCCGTCGCGCCTCGAGAGCGACACGCTCTACGTGGACTGGGGCGACGACCCCGAGGGCGTCCTGCTGCGTACCCAGACTTCGCCCGTGCAGGCGCGCTACATGGAGAGCCACGATCCTCCGGTCTACATCGTGTCACCGGGCCGGACATTCCGCCGCGACACGGTGGATGCCACGCACATGCCTGTGTTCCACCAGATGGAGGGCCTCGCAGTCGATGACGGGGTCACCTTCGCCGACCTTAAGGGCACGCTGCACAGATTCGTCAATGAGTTCTTCGGTGCCGGGAGGAAGCTGCGCTTCATCCCCCATTTCTTCCCCTTCACCGAGCCGTCAGCGGAGATGGCCGTCTCGTGCTTCGCATGCGACGGGTCGGGATGCCGCACCTGCGGCCGGACGGGGTGGATCGAACTGCTGGGTTGCGGGATGGTTGATCCCAACGTCCTCGACGCGGCCGGGTACGACTCCACTGCGATCAGCGGGTTTGCGTTCGGAGTGGGGATCGATCGTCTGGCGATGATTCGCTACGGGGTCCCGGAGCTCCGTTACTTCTTCGATCCCGATCTGCGGGTCCTGGAGCAGTGGCGATGAACGTCTCGCTGCGCTGGCTGCTCGAGTTCGCCGACATCCCCAATGACCCGGTCGACGTCGCCGAGGCGCTGCACCGCATGGGCCACGAGGTCGAGGGCGTCGAGCACATCAAGGCTGATTTCACCGGGGTCATCGTGGTCGAGGTCACCGGTGTCGCTCCCCATCCCAATGCCGACAAGCTGCGCGTCATCACCGTCGACACGGGAGCGGGCCCGCACACGGTCGTGTGTGGTGCCTGGAATTTCGATGTGGGCGACACCGTGGTCCTCTGCCGGGTCGGTTCGGTGCTGGCTGGCGGCTTCGAGGTCGGCGATCGTGAGATTCGCGGTGTGTCGTCCCCCGGCATGATCTGCTCGGAACGAGAACTGGGCCTCGGCGACGACCACACCGGAATCCTCGTGCTGCCCACCGGCTATGCCCCGCTCGGGACCGATTTTGCAGAGACACTGCCATATCCCGACGTCGTGTTCGATGTGTCCATCACACCGAATCGGCCCGACGCCATGTCGATCCACGGTATTGCCCGCGACCTGGCCGCTTACTACGAGGTCGATGTCCATGCCGACGTGCCCGAGGTCGCAGTGACCGGACCGGCCACGGCCGCGGTCGTTCGGATCGAAGCGCCGGACGGGTGCCCGCGCTTCACCGGCCGTGAGATCAGGGACGTCGTCCTCAAGCCGTCTCCGTTGTGGATGCGGCTGCGCCTCAGGAACGCAGGACAGCGCCCCATCAGCAACGTCGTCGACATCACCAACTACGTGATGCTGGAATTCGGTCAGCCGCTGCACGCCTTCGATCTCGACAAGGTGCCCGATGAGACGCTCATCGTTCGCACCGCCGCAGACGGCGAGCGACTGACGACACTCGATTCAGTCGATCGCCTGCTCGACCCTCGCGATCTGGTGATCTCCGGGGTCGATCAGGCGCTGGCTCTGGCCGGGGTCATGGGCGGCGAGCACTCCGAGATCGGCGACGACACGACGAGAGTCCTGCTCGAAGTGGCCCACTTCGAACCCAACGGCCTGCTCCTCACCGGGAAGCGGCATGGGCTCCGCTCAGAGGCGGTTGCCCGCTTCGAGCGAGGAGTCGATCCCAACCTTCCACCGCTGGCATCCGCCCGTGCGAGCGCCCTGCTGGCCGAACTGGCCGACGGCGTCGTGTGTGAGGGATTCATCGACGAGTACCCCACCCCCATCGAGCCATGGACGGTCGAGTTGCCCACGGGTGAAGCCGAGCGGCTGATCGGTGTGCCTTTCAGCCCCGTGCAGGTCACCGACTTGCTGACCCGCCTCGGATGCGGCGTCGAGGGCGATGGCCCGTTCACCGTAACGGTGCCGACGTATCGGCCCGACGTCACGCGGCCTGCCGATCTCGTTGAAGAGATCGCCAGGCTCCACGGGTACGACCAGGTCCCCGAGACGCTGCCGCACGGGCCCGGTCTGGGCCTGCCCCGGCGCGACCAGGTTCGCAGGGCCGTGTCCCGCGCCATGATCGGAGCGGGCTACAGCGAGATCATGAGCTTCTCGTTCCTCGGTGAAGAGGATGTCGCTGCATTCGGGTACCCCGAGGACGACAGGCGGGGCTCACCGGTCCCGGTGAGGAACCCGCTCAACGAGGAGCAGCACCTGCTGCGCCCGAGTCTGCTCCCCGGGCTGCTGCGTGCAATCAGGGCCAATACGGGCCGCAACCTCGATGACGTCTTCGTGTTCGAGATCGGAAGGGTGTTCCTCCCCGGCAGCGACGAGATCCCGGATCAGCCGGTGAGGCTGGCATTCGCCGCCCGTGGCCGCCTGGAGGGCCCGTCGTGGGGAGTGCGGGCTGAGGTCGATGCCGGCGACGCCTCAGGCGTATGGGAGACCGTTGCAGCCGCTCTCGGCGTCCCGCTGAGGGTCGAGCAGAGCGAAGCCCCGGGGTTCCACCCCGGCCGCTGCGCCACGGTGTTCGTAGATGGCGTGGCCGTAGGCAGCGTCGGAGAGATCCATCCGCGGGTCGCTGCGGTCTTCGAGATCGACGGCAGGGTCGCGGCCGGGGAGATCGACCTCGAGCGTTTGCTCGAGCGGTCCGGGTACGCCGGCTTCACGGTCCCGAGCCCATTCCCGCCCGTGGTGTTCGATCTGGCGTTCGATGTGCGCGGCGACGTCGC
>JABMPV010000052.1 GCA_013202595.1 bacterium | reverse complement strand
GGCAGTCCTGCCTCGATCCACAAGCGGAGAGCCTCGAGGTCGTCACCCGTGACCACGGATGCATGCTGACCCGCTTCCATCAGCAGATACAGGGTCGAGGCCGAGGGGTCACCCGATTCGACTACCGGTCCATTGTCTCCTCCGGCGAGCAACCCCTCGTACGATTCGAGTGACAGGCCCACCATTGGCGACTCGCCACCGTGACAAGCCGTGCACCGCTGACCCAATAGCGTCTCGAAGTCCTCATCCCACGATCCGATCACGGCGGCCGGTGTTGTCGTGGTGGTTGTCGTCTCCCCGGGCGCGGCCACGTCGTCAGCCGTCTCAGGGGCACCCGCACCGAGCCACTCTGTGAACACTGCGAACTGCTCCGGGGTCAGCAAGCCGGGATGGGCACCCGACTCCGTCTTGGCGACAATCATGCCCGCCGTCGGATCACCCGGAACGAATCCGGGACCGCTGTTGCCACCGGTGAGTGCGCTGCCATATGAAGTCAGATCGAGACCGGCAGATCCGCCGGGGCCGTGACACATCGCACAGGTGTCGGCGAAGAAGGCGCCCACCGGGTCATCCCAGGTCGCCGCTGATGGAGGATCGACGGGAGCACCAGCATCGTCTGCGGTCTCGGGAGCTCCAGAAGCCAGCCAATCGGTGAAGATGGCGAACTGCTCTGGCATCAGGACCCCAGGGTGCGACCCCAGCATCTTGGGCACGATCGTGCCTGCGGTGGGATCGCCCGGTACGAAGCCGGGTCCACCGTTGCCGCCTGCCTGGGCAGCGTCAAAGGAGGTCAGGTCGAGGCCGGCTGACCCGCCGGGACCGTGGCACATCACACACGAGGTCTCAAAGAAGCCCACTACCGGGTCATCCCAGGTGGGAGCCGATGCCACAACAGTCGTCGTAGTCTCACCCGGCACGGTGGTCGTCGTCCCCGCAAGGGTGGTGGAGGTCGTGGTCTGGTGCGGGGGCAGCGTCTCGACCGGAGCGAAGATCGCCGGATGCTCGATCGGCTCGATGGTCTCGATGGCCGTGTTCTCGAAGGTCACGAACCAGAAGATCCCGGCCAACATCACCAGTGAGACGACTCCGTAGATGGGGAGATAGCGCTTCGCCCTGGCCCGCTGTTCTTCCTTCGACGGCGGGACGTAGTCACGACGGTCGATGGCGGCGAGCGACAGTGGATGCTCCTCCTCCATCAACTCCCGCGACATGTATCCGGTGAACATCGACGTGTTCCAGTTGCGGACGTGCACGTGATACATGTGCCAGACGATCACCGACAGCACTGCGAGCAGCGCCTCTCCGGAGTGGGCAGCCTTGGCAACGGGCACGAACTCACCGGGGAAGATGGACGTCGTGCCGATGGGGTTCCACAGCAGGAAGCCCGTGGCGACCATCACCAGGGTGCCCCACACGAATGCCCAGTACTCGATCTTCTCTTCCCATGTGAAACGGCCCTGCGGTGGCGACTCGGGCTTGCGGCCGAACGTGTACTGCAGGGTGCCCTTCAGGGCGACGGCGTCTGCCTTTGTGGGGAGCATCGACCGCGGCCTGCGCTGGACGTACCAGCGATACCCGGCCATGCCGAAGTGATAGACCACTGCGATCATCAGGACCGTCGCGAACGCCCGGTGGACCACGCGCAGCGACTCGATGCCGCCGAACCAGTCAATGATCTTCTTGGACAGGGCGGCGCCGTCATAGCGCTGCACCAGTCCGGTGACACCGAGGGCGGTGAATGAGATCACCTGGATCCAGTGTTCGATCCTGTCTGAGACCGTGAACCGCTTGATACGGGCGGGGCGAGCGTCCTCAGGCCGTTCCACTGGAGGCTTCCCTTCTCCGTGCCCTGCTCCGACGGGCGGCATCGATCAACACCAGCAACGCCATGCCGCCGACCACCACCGGGATGATGATCTTGTAGAACATGGTCACCAGCCACACCAGCGTCGCCTGACCCGGCTCTGGTGAGTAGTGGCTCATCCACGAGCTCGGGAAGTTGGCTTCGGCATCGGGATGGCATCGCTGGCACGTCTGCAGGAGGTTCTCCCGGAACACCGTGCTCGTGGGGTCGTCCGCCGGCTTGATCGCATGGACCCCGTGACAATCGATGCAGACCGGCTTATTGGTCTCCTGGTCGGGAGCCAGTTCCTCGAACAGCACAACGGTCGATCCGTGGAAATCAGCGACGTATGACTCGAACACATTGGTGCTGATCCCGTACTGATCCATCAGGTCCTCATCGGCATGGCAATCGGCGCAAACCTGGGGCGAGAACAGGTGGAAGGGAGAATCCTCACCGGGACCGTCGACGTCGTGAACGCCGTGGCAGTCGGTGCAGGTGGGGACATCCTCGTTTCCGTCGATCAGAGCCTGACCGTGGACGCTCTCGGAGTACAACTCGTAGATCTCGAAGTGGCAGGTGCGGCAGGTGGCCGGGATCTCCGTGCTCCTGTGATGGGGCGCCGAGGTGTCGTGTGCGCCATGACAGTCGCTACAGCTGGCCGCTTCCAGATTCCCACCCTCCAGCGCTGCGTGGTGAACGTTGTCTGCCGTCTGGGTGAACTGCTCGTAGTGGCAGTTGGCGCACACCTGGTTGGCCGCGTAGGTGAACTCCCGGCCCGTCTCGACCTCGAAGGGATCCTCGTGGGGAAATCCGGTGATGTTGGTATGACACAGGGCGCACGGCATGCTGTTCTGACCGTGGATGGAGGTGTCGAAGATCTCTGGTGCCACCTGGAGATCCAGAATCTCACCGCTTGGCAACTCCTTGGTGAGCCCCGGCGCGCCGTGGCAGCCGAGGCAGTACTGGTTGTCGAAGTACTCGGGGATCTCATCGGTCTGGGCACCGGCAGAATTGGCGCCGGCCAGCATGGCGGCAGCGAGCGCCACAAGCACTGCAGCCAGGGTCAACCACGAGATTCGACGGCTGAGGGAGGGGGCGGCAGGGTTGCTAACTCGCCCGCGCTCCGCGGGAATGGGTCCTTCGATCATGTCCAGCACCATGGTCGTCGCTGATCGACCGATTCGCGTAGGGCCGAACGTCCCGTGCTGGTGGGTCGGACGCGTTATCCG
>JABMPV010000051.1 GCA_013202595.1 bacterium | reverse complement strand
GCGTTCACGACGGCCAGATGACGCCCCCGGCTGTGTCCTCGTCCTCGACGCACGGTGAAGTGCGTCCACGTCCTGCGTCCTTGCCGGATGACGCCCCTGCCTCGCCCTGAACATCGCCAACGTTCCTGGCCAGAGCACTAGAGCGAGTGCTTGAGAGCCGAGTGGGCCGCTCGCAGACCGCACATCCCATGGACGCCGGCACCGGGCGGTGTCGAAGCAGAGCAGAGATAGAGGTCTCTCCCGGGAACGCGATAGGGGTCGGGCCGGAATCGGGGCCTGGCGAGCAGTTGGCGGGGGCCGACCGCCCCTCCGGTGATGTCGCCGCCGCGGTAGTTGGCGTTGTAGCCCTCGAGAGCAGCCGTGTCCTTTGTGCTGCGGGCGATGACGAGTTCGGCGAAGCCGGGTGCGAACCGTTCGATCTGGCGTTCGATCGCTGCGGTGGCGTCGATCGGCGATCCCGTCGGCACGTGGCAGTACCCCCACACGGCATGGATGCCGTCGGGTGTCCGTCCGGGATCGAACGCCGAAGGCTGGGCGATGAGCACGAAGGGATGCTGCGGCATCCGACCCTCGACCGTCGCTTTCTCTGCGGTGGCGATCTCTTCGAGCGTCCCTCCCAGGTGGACCGTGCCTGCAGCGGCCACTGATGGGTCCGTCCAGGGCACGGGGCCGGACAGTGCCCAGTCGACCTTGAACACCCCGGGGGAAGGGCGAAGGCGGCGCAGCGCCCTGGCGTGCAGCGGCGGGACGGCCCTGCCTGCGATCCGGGCGAGATCAGCGGCGGAGGTGTCGAACAACACGGCCCGGGTCGGGGGAAGATCCTGTAGGGAGCGAATGCGGACTCCGGTTTCGATCCGGCCCCCGAGGTCGGTCAGGTGGTCGGCGAGCGCAGCCGAGATGGCGGCACTCCCTCCGCGCGCAAAGGGCCATCCCACCCTGTGCCCTGCGGCCGCGAGCACCAATCCGAGACCGGCTGTGAAGGGCGTCGAGAGGGTGGCGATGGAGTGCGCTGCCAGACCGGCGATCAGGGCACGGCCGCGGATGTCGAAGCGCCTGGCGATCCCCGTCGCCGAGCGGATGCCGGTCAAACCGAAGCGCGCCATCGCAATGGGGTGACCGGGGATTCGCGCCAGAGGGCCGAGGATCCCGTCGACCAGCATGTGCCAGTCGTCCGTCGTCCTGTTCAACAGGCGGAGATATGCGTCGCCGTCGCCGGCGAGTTCGGACGCCGTTCGATCGACCGATCGGTGGAGCAGGACGGCCGGGTGGTCATCCAGTGGGTGGGCCAGGGGAACATCGGGGTGGACCCACTCGAGTCCATACTCATCGAGCGGCAGATCCCCGAAGGCAGGCGAGGCGGCACCCAGGGGATGGACTGCCGAGCACACATCGTGGCGCACCCCGGGGATGGTGAGCTCTTCTGTGCGGGCACCGCCCCCGATGGTGTCGGCGGCTTCGAGGACGAGCACGGAACGCCCGGCACGGGCGATCGTGATCGCCGCTGTGAGCCCGTTGGGTCCGGAGCCGACGATGACCGCGTCGAACATGCCGCCACGCTACTGCGCGGCGCGCCACTGTCGGGTCGGTCCGGGATCAGCGGGTGCGCGGGGTTCGGATCGGAATCAGGTATCCGCCGGCCAGCGAGCTGACGTGGCCGTCGTCCCATTCGATTTCGACGGACGATCCGTGGAGGGAAAGGATCTTGCCCCGGCGGGGAATCTGACCGACTCGCTTGGTGAGTTCCTGGACTCGATCTCCGCTGTGGAGTCTCATCGGGCACCTCCTGGATGGACCCTACGACGCCGACATGGCGTCGGTCCAGAGGCTTCCGTCACCTGTCCTCGCGCGCTCCGCGCGTGGATCCTTTGTGATCGCGCGCTGTGTGGTTAAGTTTCGGACGTGGAGGGACCATGAAGCCAGGCCCGGCATTCGACTGGGGACATCCGAAACCGCCCGATTGGGCGGGGCCCCGTGACGCCCTTCATTGCCGCCTGCCGTCGGAGTTGCTGTTCGATCTGCGACAGCGAGCCGCCCGCGAGGGCGTGAGCATCGGCCACCTGGTCAGGATCCTGCTCGACCAGGCCATGGGCGGAGAGCACGATCGGGTGCTCGAGTCGGCCCTGCGCGATCACGCGCACTGAGTCACGCACCGTCGCGCAGGACCAGCACACCGTCGAGGGGTATCAACACCTCAATGCCTGTCGGCCGGAACTCCACCAATGACCACGTCACCGAGAGTCGCTCGACATCGACGGGTTGGTCGTCTCCCCACCATCTGCTCCGGAAGCTGGGATCGTCCGGGTCGTCGGTCCGAAAGAGGTCGATGACGCCACTGGCGGCCGGGGGCGGCGCAGGAGCACCGAGTTGCAGGAAGGAACCGGGCAGCAGGCCTTCGGGTATCAGTGTCCGTCGCTCACCGTCCGCGGCGACGATGTACTCGAATGTCGCGAGCACCGAGACCTGGACACCCTGTGGCGCGTCGACCTGCCACTGCAACCAGCCACCGTCGTCTCTGAGGTCGGCGAAATCGGTGATGACCGTGGCGGAGCCCACGTTGATTGGCGGTACAGGGCCTCCCCACGGGAGATCGGGCGCAGGGAGATCTACTGAAGTCGACACCGATTCGGCCGTCGCAGCGGGACGCGCCGTGACTGTTGCGTCGTTCAGGGACTCGTCGCTTCCGAGCGGGAACTCGACTGCCATGAGCCCTGGGAACGTTGGGTCGACGACCACGTCGATGGCAGTGACGTCGCGGCCCGGTCCGGTCGTGAGCAGCCAGTCGATCGTGGGGATCGCCTGGACATCACCCGATCGGAGGCCGGGGACGATGGGAGTCGAGAAGGCGATCCAGACTGCGTCATCGTGGCGCACCGCCCACATCGGTTCCACGCTGAGGCCCCCTCCGATGGCGACCGGCCCTGTGGCCGCCCGGGTCGAGATGGTTGTGGTCGTCACGATCTCGATCGGTGCCTCATCGGCGGCCACGATCGGTAGAAGGGCGATTCCCGCAGCCAATCCGGCGAGACACCCCGCTGTCAGCCACAACATCCATGAAGGAGTCCGCGGGGGGCGCTCATCATCGAGAGGCGACCGCATCAGCTCGGCGAGGGCGCCTTCGGTC
>JABMPV010000050.1 GCA_013202595.1 bacterium | reverse complement strand
GCCCTGGAAAGCAGCGAGGGCGACGGCAAACGTCGCCAGCCACACCTTCAGACTGATGGTCGAAGTGAAGAACCCCGTGATCAGCGAACGCCCGGTCGGATCGTGAACATTGCCGTACACACCGAGAATCACCGCGACCGCGGCACCGCCGACAAGAGCCGTTGCGGCGCGTCGATCTACGGCTGCCATTGCCGTCATGAACGCCCCCTCCAGGTCGTGGAGGGAGAACATAGCGGGACGATCCGCCGCATGCCGGGGATCCGCCTACTCGCCGCCGGCGATCTCGGCGTCCCCGCCGGCGACCTCGGCGTCCCCGCCGGCGACCTCGGCCACCCGGGCTCTGCGTTCTTCGGTCCGGTTGGCGTCACCACGAGCGGCGAGTAACTCGCGCGCGGTCTCCTCGGCGATCTGCTCGGCTGTGCCCTCGGCGGCGGCCAGACGGGCTTCGACACCCTCATCGACCAGTTTGCGGGCTTCGTCGAGCAGCGCCTCCACCATCTCGGCCTCCGGGACCACCCGAACCACCTGCCCCTTGATGAACAGGTGGCCCTTGCCCTTGCCTGCAGCGATCCCGATGTCGGCCTCGCGCGCCTCGCCGGGCCCGTTGACGATGCACCCCATGACCGCAACCTGGATGGGAAGCTTCTCGGCTTCGAGTGCCGCCTGGGCGTCTCTCGCAACCTGGATGACGTCGACCTCGGCACGCCCGCACGACGGGCATGCGATGAGATCGAGACCGGCCCGCTCCCTCAGCCCCAGTTGCTCGAGCAGTCTCCTGCCGGCTTCTGCTTCTTCCACGGGATCGGCGGTCAGAGAGAAGCGGATGGTGTCGCCGATGCCTTCGAGCAACAGCGTCGCGATGCCGGCGACGGATTTCATCAGGCCGGCAGGTGGCGGGCCGGCCTCGGTGACGCCCAGGTGCAGCGGATAGTCGATGGTGTCGGCGAGCAGGCGATAGGACTCCACCATCGAGCGGACGTTGGAGTGCTTCACCGAGATCTTGATGTCGGAGAACCCGACCTCTTCGAGGAGGCGTATCTCGTGCACGGCGGAGTCGACAAGGGCCTGGGGGACGGCCGAGCCGTACTTCTCGAGGAGGTCCTTGTCGAGCGACCCGGCGTTGACACCGACCCGGATCGGGACCCCGCGATCGGCAGCCGCCCTGGCAACGGCCTTGATGTGCTCGGGCTTGCGGATGTTGCCCGGGTTGAGCCGAAGCCCCTGCACGCCGGCCTCGAGAGCGGCGAGCGCCAGGCGGTACTGGAAGTGGATGTCGGCGATGATCGGCACGGGCGACCTCGGGACGATCTCGGCCAGGCCCTTGGCGGCATCGACGTCGTTGCAGGTGATCCGGACGATGTCGGCACCGGCACCGCGAAGTGCATAGACCTGGGCGAGCGTGCCATCGACATCGGCCGTCTTCGTGGTGGTCATCGATTGGACCGTGATGGGAGATCCACCGCCGACCGGCACGCCGCCGACGTGGATGAGATGGGTGCCCCGCCGCTCGAATGCCGTCATCCGATCATCTCAGCTGCAGCGGATTCGTGATGTCGAGGTAGATCGCGAGGACGCCGAGCAGCACGAAGAAGATCACCACCGCGGCCGCGATCGGGGCCAGTTTCTGGACGTCTGCCTCACGACCCCTGATCTTTTCGTAG
Source organism: bacterium (assembly GCA_013202595.1). GTDB lineage: Bacteria > Actinomycetota > Acidimicrobiia > Spongiisociales > UBA11373 > JABMPV01. The sequence continues at coordinate 4,629 of JABMPV010000050.1, read as the reverse complement.
AGCGCCACCGAGAAGTGCCCGCCATCGAGCGGATACAGCGGGATGACGTTGAACAAGCCGACGAAGACGTTCACCAGGGCGACCAATTGGAGGGTGAATCCGATCCCGAGGTCCTGGGTCTGTGCCCCGATCCGGACCAGGCCGATGGGACTGGCGGGCCGCACCTGGTCGAGTTTGGCGTCGTCGCCGCTGAACGTGGCTGAAATCAAGTCGCCGAGGCCCGTGAACAGCTGCCACATGCCCCTGGTGCTGACCACGATCGCATCGACCACCTGTCCGCCCGCCTCGGGTATCCCTGCCAACGGATTGGTCCTCTCGGTCCGCTCCCCCGCCATGACCCCCAGATAGCCGCGCTTGCCGCCGTCGGCGGCGTCGATCGCCAGCAGGTCCGTCTCGACGCCGATCTGCAGGTCGTCGCGGATCACTGTGAGGCTCACCGTCTCGCCCGGTCTGGCAGCGATCTCCGACGTGAGATCGCCCCAGGTCGCGACAGACACACCGTCGATGGCGATGATCTCATCGCCGCCCTGTAGACCGGCTGCCGCCGCAGGGGTCGGAGTGCCGTCTTCGAGGGTCACCTGGACGGCGCTGATGGTGGCAGTCAGTTCGGTCGTCCCGATGATGGTGGAGACGACGTAGAACAGGAGGAAGGCGACGATGAAGTGGCTGGCCACGCCGGCGAGGACCACGATCGACTTCTGATAGAAGGGCCGCTCCCTGTAGGTCTGACCCTCGTCTTCGGGTGCAACCTCTTCGTAGGGGTTCATCCCGATGATCCGCACATATCCGCCGAGTGGGAAAGCCTTGACTCCGTACTCGGTGTCGCCCTTCTTGGTCGACCACAACTTGGGCCCGAAGCCGAAGAAGAACTCGGTCGCCTTCATACCAAAGGCCTTGGCCGCGAAGAAGTGGCCCGCCTCATGGATCATCACCATGGAGATGATTCCGAACAGAACGATCAATCCACCGGTCAAGGGCTGTTCCTCATAGGGGTGACGGTACCGCCGGACGGGACGTAATCGAACACGTCAGCACGCACTCCCGGTGTGACCTGCCGCCACGGCGCGAGCCTCGCGGTCGACATCGAGCACATCCTCCACGGTGGTGAGATCCCGCTGCTCAACATCGGCCAACGTCCGCTCGACGACGACCGGGATGGAAGTGAAGCCGATCCGGTGTTCGAGGAAAGCCTGCACCGCCACCTCATCGGCAGCATTCAGCACCGCCGGTGCGGAGCCTCCCGCCCGGCCGGCCTCGTAGCCGAGCCGCAGGCAGGGGAAGGTGTCGAAGTCAGGAGCCTCGAACGTCAGCGATTGGGCGGTGAAGTCGAACGAGCCGACGGACCCCTGCATCCTCTTGCTCCCGGTGACCGCCCACTGAATAGGCCCCCGCATATCGGGATCGCCCATCTGCGCCTTGACCGATCCATCGATGAACTCCACCGCACTGTGGATGATGCTCTGAGGGTGTACGACCACATCGATGCGGTCGTACGGAACGTCGAACAGCAGATGGGCCTCGATCACCTCGAATGCTTTGTTCATGAGCGTCGCTGAGTCGATGGTGATTCGAGGCCCCATCGACCAGGTCGGGTGGTTCAGCGCCTCCTCGACGGACACGCCCTCGAGGTCCTGTGCCGATCGCCCCCGGAACGGGCCGCCCGATGCGCTGACGATCAAACGGCGAATTGTGGCCGGATCCTCACCCACCAGGCACTGGGCGAGCGCCGAGTGCTCGGAGTCGACAGGGATCAGGGTGCCACCTCCTCGCTCCCGGGCGGCCCGGACCACGGGCCCGCCGGCGACCAGGCTCTCCTTGTTGGCGAGCGCCAGGCGATTGCCCGCATCCAGCGCCGCCACAGACGCAGGAAGGCCGGCCGCTCCCACGACGCCGTTGACGACCGTGGACCCGGGCATCGAGGCGAGTTCGACCAATGCCTCCGGCCCGAACACCACCCGATCGCCGAGAGCGGCTCTGAAGATCTCCCGCTCGGCGGACGTCGGGCCGGCGACGGCGACGGCCGCATCGGGGTGTGCGGCGGCTGCCGCGAGCAATTCGTCCGACCCGCGTCGGGCGGCGATCGCGGCAACGGGAACGCGGAGGCCTGCGGCCACGTCGAGCGTCTGGCGCCCGATCGACCCTGTCACCCCGAGTACGACGAGCGGTCTCAGGCCAGCAATCCCAGCAAGTCGTACAGCACCCACACGGGAGGAAGCACGAACAAGAAGGCGTCCACCCGGTCGAGGATGCCACCGTGGCCTGGAAGCACCGCGCCCATGTCCTTGACTCCGAGGCTCCGCTTGATCAGCGACTCAACCAGATCGCCGAGCGGGGCGGCGATCGCTACCACCAGACCGAGCGCAGCGCCCGATCGGATGGTGAACGGGTCGAACATCACGCCGAAGCCGATGGCCACGGCGAGGCACAGGATGACCCCGCCCGCCAGACCCTCGACCGACTTGTTCGGGCTCAACACCGGCGCCAACTTGCGCGACCCCAGCGCCTTCCCCGTGAAGTAGGCGCCGACATCCATGGCGACCGTGGCTGCGGCGAGGCCGAGCACGAGGATTCGGAAATCGGGGGCCGCCACGATCGGCAGCACAAACGCCGACAAGCCCGGCACCCAGGCCACGCCGAGCACGGTTATACCGCCGTTGGTGAGGGCGTCCCGCCGTGATGGCATGAAGGCATAGAGGAAGAACGTGACCACGGTCACCCCGATGACCGCACCGGGGATGGAACCGAGTCCGATGAACCATGTCCCGAGCAGCAGGCCGAGGCCACCGAGCACGCCGACGATGGTCAGCGGGCGGTACCCCACTTTGCGAAGTGTGGTGTAGAACTCGACGAGGCCCAGCAGCATGATCGATCCGATGAACACTGCCATCGCCTCACCGCCGGCCCACATTGCGCCGAGCAGCAGCGTCAGCAGCGTGACACCCGTCAGGACTCGCATGCCCAGATCCGAGGGCGGCGGTTCCACATATTCGGCACCGTGGCCCAGGTCCTCGACGTCCTCGAACCCGACGACTCCCGAGCCAACGCCCTCCATATGGGCCGAGATTGCCTGGAGTTCGGTCTCGTGGGTGTCCTGGCGCGCCATGAGCGCTGCGAGGTCCTTGTGCTCGAGGGTTCCCGCACCGGTGTAGATGCTCTCGTCGATCTCGACAGGCGCGTCCACCTTGTTCTGATGATCGAAAGGCGGCAGTTCGGGAGCGGGAGTCTCACCGGCGAGAGATCCATCTGGATCCGCCAAGTAATGCTCCCCCGTCGCGGCGTCCTGCTCGCTGCTCGCGAGTTCCTGATAGACGCTCGGGTTCAGATACTCCTCGGCAGGAGCCGGCGGAATCTGGGTGATGAACCCGGCTTCCGGCGAAACGGGCTGAACCGGATCCTCGTAGTACTGCTCGACGGGAGCGACCGGGACTTCGGAATCCGGAGCGACCGGATCTTCGTAGTACTGCTCGACGGGAGCGACCGGGACTTCGGAATCCGGCTGAGTGGGCGCCTCGACGCCGAGCGCGTCATACGTAGTGGTCTCGTCGTAGGTGGTGGATGGATCGTGCGGGCTCATGGACGCAGGTGTATCGGCATCCGGGCGCCTCCACTCGACCTCTGCTTGATCCACAGATCCGGGCGGCGCAAATACGGCCTCATCCGGTGACGCGATATCGCCCTCGGGTGCCCAACCCTCCGGCACCTGCTCTTCACCTTCGGGCACACCTGGATACTGAATGGTGGCGCCGGGATCGGTATCGGCCATGCGTCGCCGGGCTCGCCGTCGCGCAAAGAACCCCGCTGCCCCGCCGGCTGCGGCTGCACCCGGAGTTCCGGCCAGACCGGCTTCTCCGGCTCCGGCGGCAAAGCCCGCCTCCTCCGGGATCAATTCGTCGAGCCCCGCGCCGAGCGGCGCCGCGCCGGGATCGAAGGTCTCGCCATGTTCATCGGAAGCCGGGTACCCGACGCCGCCGTCGATCGCACCGAGATCGGGATCGTCGAAGGCACCTTCGTACGGGTTCTCGCCCTCGAAGGCAGGGAGTGCGAAAGAGTGGTCGTCGGGAAACTCCGGCGCCTCACCCAAACCGGCCGGTGGCGCGACGTCGGCGACACCTGGTTCGGATTCCGGCTCGAACTCCGGTTCGAGGGCGCCGACCACGCCTGCCGACACTGCGACGTCGGCGAGGATGTCATCGAGTGCTTCATCGACGGCAGCCACTTCCTCATTGACCTGGTCGATAACCGGAATCGGATCATCGGGGGTCTCGACGAGTTCCTGATAGGCAGGGCGCTCCACGGGAGCCTCATCAGCGGGCGCGACCTCATCGACATCGGCAGAGCTCATCGCTCGCCCGACCGGTTCGTGCCACTCGACCTCGGCAACCCCGGGTTGCTCGCCGGACTCCTCGATCAGTTCCTGATAGATCGGGCGCTCGATCGCCTCCTCGACGGACAGATCGGACACCACCTCTTCAGCGATCTCGTCCACCGTCTCTGCAGGCGGCCCTACGTCGATCGGGATGACGGGCACGGCGCCATCGGCAACGGCGTCTTCGATTTCAAGAGCGTCTTCGACCAGATCGACGTCTTCGACCGCGTCGACGTCTTCGACCGCGTCGACGTCTTCGACCG
>JABMPV010000049.1 GCA_013202595.1 bacterium | reverse complement strand
CGATCTGGCCGGCTTCCTTGGTGGCTTGGCGCTGGGCATCGCCGAAGTAGGCGGGGACGGTGATGACCGCCTGGGTGACGGGTCCGCCGAGATAGGCCTCGGCGTCCCTCTTGAGCTTCTGGAGGATGCGCGCCGAGATCTCCTGCGGCGTGTAGTCCTTGCCGTCGATCTCATGGCTCCAGTCAGAGCCCATGTGGCGCTTGACGGAGCGGATGGTCCGGTCCGGGTTGGTGATGGCCTGGCGCTTGGCGACCTCGCCCACCAGCGTCTCGCCGCTCTTGGAGAAGGCGACCACCGATGGGGTGGTGCGATGGCCTTCCGCATTGGCGATGACCGTCGGTTCGCCGCCTTCGAAGACGGCGACGACGCTGTTGGTGGTTCCCAGGTCGATGCCCACTGCTCGTGACATGTCGGGTCTTCCTCTCGATCAATTTCTCTGTCATCACTATAGCAAATCTGAGTGCTGCTGTGTCAGATTTCTGACGATACCTGTCAGAACCCTGAGAAAGGGGAACCCGATTGGCGTTGTGACCGTCTGATCCGTGCCACCATGCCCGACCTCATGATCACCTCAGTCCGATCACGGACCACCAATCGCGCCCCCTCCGCCGGGATGCTCGTCGCACTCGCCGGGGTGTTCGGCGGCGCCCTGGTGTTCGTCTACGCGCTGTTCGTCCACACCGAGATCGGCCAGCGAGTCGACAATGCGGCACTGCTGGGCAGGGCTGCGGTCCCCGAGGGCCTCATCGAGGACGCCTGGACGATGCTGGACACGATCTCCATCCTGTCGCTGGTCCTGGCCGGGATGATGGTCGCCGTCATCGGTATCGCCAGACGGCGTCCCGTTCTGGCTGCGGCGGCCGGAGCCGTGCTGCTGGGGTCCAATGTGACCACCCAGGTGCTGAAGCGGGCGATCCTGACCCGGCCAGAACTACTCGACGACGGGGTGAAGGCATACAACACGCTCCCGAGCGGCCACGCCACCGTCGCGTTGTCCGTGGTCGCGGCACTGGTGCTCGTCGCCCCCCGCCATCGCAGGTCGATGGTGGCTCTGGTTGGCACCGGGTACTCCGCGATGATCGGTGTGGCGACGGTGGTCGCCGGATGGCACCGGCCGAGCGACGCCGTGACCGCCTGGCTCGTGGTCGGGATGTGGACCTCCATGGCCGCCGCGGTGCTGGCGATGCGCCGCGACGCCGTCCGGGTCCTCGGTGACGCACCGGGTGCGGACGCCACCGAGGCGCTCATGTGGGTTGGCGCGGCGGCTCTGCTGATGGCGACACTCGCCGGTGGTCTCGCACTCGCCTTCGTCACCGCCTCGGCAGAAGTGGCGGAGTTCGGCGGATTCGGGCCGCGATCGCTGGCGTTCCTGTCGGCCGTCGCCGGGATCACCGGTTCGGCGCTGTTCGCCATGGCCAGCCTGGTTGGCGGGATCAGGCCGGTCTCGTCCGGCGGTCAGCCCGGCTGAGGCCCCGATGGGTTTCCATGAGTTCCCGTCGAACCCAACTGGGCTCCGGTGGGCTCCGCTCAGCAGAACCACGGCTCGGTCGACCTGGGCCTCCCCGTCGTTGCTCCTGCCGGGATCGCCACGGGTGGCGTTCCTGCCGCTTCGGCGATGGCTCGCCACATCCGATCTATCACGGCCATCGGCTCGGTGGCGTGATCCGCTCCTGCTGCTGCGATCAGGGCGAGGTCGCTCTGGAGTGCGTCGGCTGCGGGGTCGGCGGCCGTCCATCGGTATCCCAGGGCTGCGGCGTCGAACGGACCGAGATGTGGAGCCAGTTCCGGTATCTCCAGCATGAGCGACCCGTTGGGGATGAGCAGCCGGATCGACATCTGCACGGGATCGATGTTGCCGAACAGGTCGTGCAAGGTGACGAAGTCGACGATGTCGACGAGGTCCTGCACTGTCGTCCAAGGGGTGAATGGAAGCCACGACGGACGGATCTCGATCCCGTCGGCTCTCAGCAGATGGATCGCCTCGGCCATGTCGGCCGCGGTGTGGCCCTTGTCGAGGTACCCGAGGATCTCGTCGTTGGTGGTCTCGAAGGCCGAGATGACGAATGACAGGCCTGCTTCGGCCAGTTCTGGCCAGATCTCCCGATATCGCAGGATGTGCTCCACCTTGGTGGTGATGTCGAGGGTGAGACCGGGGTGACGGTCGTGCATCTCACGGATCACCCGCATCGAGTGCTTGATCCCGTTGAGGAAATCGGGGTCGCCGAAGGTGATGTGGCGGGCACCTGCATCGACCAGGGCATCGATGTCGGAGAGCACTGTGGAGGCGTCGATGATCCTGATGCGGCCGTCGTAGGCCACGGGGACGGGACAGTGCCGGCATCGGTGGGAGCATCCCCGGGAGGTCTCGACGTATCCGACGATTCGCTCGCCGTCCTCGAGGATGACGCGGGAGTACTCGCTCAGCGGAGGCAGTAGCGAGCGATCCGGAACCGGAGTGAGCGATCGGGCGGTCGAGGTCGTGATCGGCCGCAGGGTCGGCGTCCCGTCGGCTGCCCGGCCGGCCCACTCCACGAGGTGCGGCAGGTACTCCCCGGCGATCGCCCGATCGACGATCCCGCCGACGAGTGATTCCGAGGCGACCGCGGCATACAGGCCGTAGAGGCAGACCGGCACGGCGGGGCTGACTTCGTCGACATGGCGAGCGACCTCGACTGCGAGGCGCATCGCCGTGTGCATCGGCACAGCGATCGCGATTGCATCGGCTTCGGCGATGAGGTCCTCGTCGAGTGACTCGACCGACATGTCGCACGTCGTGACGTCATGGCCGACCGATCGCAGACCGGCTGCTGCGACGGCGACGTGCATGGGTTGATGACCCGATTCGTAGGTGCCTATCACCAGGACTCGAGCACTCCTGGACCCGGTCATGTCGTTGGTCCGATCCAGACGGGGAGATGGGCGCCTGTGGCCGCGGCGAGTCGCCTGCAGTCGTCGATGTCCTTCTCCTGGGGTTCGTATCCCTCGTGAAACCTCATCTGGAGGCGAGCGGAGATACAGGCGACCTCACGGCCGCCGATCGTCCCGATGGTGATGTCGGAGGCCGGATACTCGAAGGTGGCCCCGTCGCACCCCTGCTGGATCCTCGTCCCGTCGCCTCCGATCGTCACGGGGTGCAGATCGACCGCGGGTCCGAGCGGGTGCGTGAGAGAGATCCGGATGGGTCGCCAGTCGGTGGAGGTCCGGTAGCCGGCGTCGGTCAGCGCATCGAGAGCCGACGCCTCGGACCCTGCGTCGATGGCGATGTCGATATCGGCGTGATCCCGGCCCTGCTCGCCGATGAGCGCATCGATCCCCCGGCCTCCGGCCACAATCGGGTCGGCGCCAATCGAGGTGAGGGTGTCGAGGATGTCGAGCGCATCGGCTGCGGTGGTCGGCGGCATCGGCGGCATTGTCGCAGGAGCCGGCCCGGAAGCGAGTGGCCGGAAGGTGATCGGTGCGTCGCCCGGCTGTGACAACTGCCCGGTTGCCGGCCGCTCCTCTACCCTCTCGCAGATGACAGGTCACCCCTTCGATCCGCCCATATCTCCGATGGAGGCTCGCGTCCGCACCGCCATCCCGGACGGAGCCTGGGCGTACGAGCCCAAGTGGGACGGGTTCCGGGCGGTCGCCTGGAGTGGGCCCGGCGGTGGGCCCGGCGGTGGGGATGGCGATCTGCGCCTCGACAGCCGCAATCACAAGCCCCTGCTGAGGTACTTCCCCGAGTTGCGACCGGCGCTGGCTCAGCTTCCCGCCGGCACCGTCGTCGACGGGGAGGTCGTGGTCGTGATCGATGATCATCTCGACTTCGATGCGTTGCAGAACCGCCTGCACCCTGCCGCAAGCCGCGTCGACATGCTCGCCGGGCAGACGCCGGCCCGCCTTGTCGCCTTCGATCTCCTCGCCGACCGTGGCGAGGACCTCAGATCGCTGCCGTTCAGGGAACGGCGGGCACGGCTCGAGTCGCTCATGTCGTCCTTGGAACACCCTGCATGGCACCTGACACCTTCCTCGACCGATCCCGAACGGGCCGCACGCTGGTTCGACGAGTTCGAGTCGGCCGGGTGCGATGGAATCGTCGCCAAGCAACTCGAGGGGCCCTATGTGGAGGGCAAGCGTGAGATGGCCAAGATCAAGCACCGCCGGTCGATCGACTGCGTGGTGGGCGGATACCGGATCCACAAGGACGGCGACAAGATCGGTTCGATCCTGCTCGGACTCCACGACGACGAGGGCCGCCTCCATTTCATTGGCCACTGCAGCGGCTTCTCAGACCACGACCGGATCGAGATCCTGCGCCGCTTCGAGGAGATCCGATCAGACGAGTCCTTCGGAGACCACACCGACGGCGTCAGGGCGCCCGGAGGAGAGAGCCGCTGGTCGGGCGGCAAGGACATGTCCTGGGTCCCGGTGGCCCCCGGCGTCGTCGTCGAGATCTCCTACGACCAGCTCACGGCGAACCGTTTCCGCCACGCCACCAGATTCCACCGCTGGCGCCCCGACAAGGACGCAGCCGCCTGCACGATGGACCAACTCACCCGCCCGGTCGGCCCGGGCTTCGGCGAGATCGTGGGTTGACGGCTCCCCTTCGGGGAGCTTGGTTCCCGGTTTTGTCGGGAGCGGGTGTTGGGTTCCACTTTGGGGAGCTTGGTTCCCGGTTTTGTCGGGAGCGGGTGTTGGGTTCCACTTTGGGG